>JBAZGL010000035.1:0-8863 GCA_041652855.1 Candidatus Izemoplasmatales bacterium | reverse complement strand
AACTTCGAACAGACCTTCGATCATAAATGTGAAATGGCGTATGTTGCCATCTGGAAACTGAGGATCCAAACCAAAAAAAACCAGCAGGGGCAGACCTTCCTGATTGGCAAGTGTGATGGCCCATTTCAAGGCATGGTTGTAGAAAACGCGTTGTGCTTGTTGCATATGATAGAGAATATAGCGTTTTCGTTTGTGTGCGGTGCGTGCGATGACGTGTTGGACACGATCGTTATGGTTCATTCAACATCACCCCCCTATCATATATTCTATCACAGGGCCGATCTGAAAGTGTGCAGGATGGAAAAAAGTTTGTTTTCCCGAAGCGAAAAGTGTTGAAAAAAATGGCTTCTTCATATACAATATATAGTGCTAAGCCTTTGCAGGTGTAGTTTAATGGTAAAACGTCTGCTTGCCATGCAGATAATGGGGGTTCGATTCCCCTCGCTTGCTCCATACGCACAAAACCTGGAAGTGATAAATACTTCCAGTTTTTATTTTCCATATAATCATATTATTTGCCAATTGTATCACGAGGAATTCGATGTGAATTTAGAAAATGGAACTATATGCCTTGATGCAAAGATTCGGAATTCATTTTCCAATTGAAGAAATAGAAGAACTAAAAGAGTTTCATGTTGAAGCATATGATCAGCTTAAGAAAAAAAATGGTCCAAATAATGACGATATTGATGAAAAAAATTCTTATAGCATCGACATATATGAAGTTTCCAAAAGACATATGACTGGATGTATGTAGGACACAGATCGTTTAGCGGATAAGGTTTTTCTGGTCAATCATCCCACGCAGTCGAAATGCGAATGAACCGATAGTTAGCGCTGATTTTCTTTGATGGGTTTATCGATTGTCCAAGATATTGTATAATAATAGACGTTGGAAGGAGAACCTTCATCATTGGGCAGTATCGCCAGGTGGAGGGTGAAACAATGTGCGTCCGAGAATCTTCCGTCTGTGTGTGCTTTTGTGTTTGTCTGTGGTAGTCATGGGTTGCCGAATCAACCGAGTTTGGGTATATGAAGATCTCGACTCGATCGCTCGTGAACAGTTCTATCTGAGTGAAACTTATTTTTTTAAGTCAGTCGACTCGGATACCGCTCGTGCGATCACAGGTTCGCTTTATAGAAATGCCGGCATTATGGTGGGTAAGCGAGGTGAAGCGGATGTGATTGTCTTCTTTCCGAGGCAATTGAAAGACGAGCCGTTTCTGGTTGATTTCTTTTTTCCGTTTTCGATCTCGGAGATGCTTGATACTCTCGATCGCTTGGAAAATGAATCGGGGCAGCCGCTCATGAGCGAACTCGATCATGATTTCGGCGGGATGGGTGTTTCGGTAGCTGGGATGATTGAGATTCGAAATCATTTTCCATCGCTGGAGTTTGACAGTGATATTGTATTTACCTTTACTTCGATCAGCCACGAGTTTTATGTGGTGTCTGTTCAAGGAAGGTGCGTTGTGATTTCAGACCAATTCACATTGCTCAATTAACTCCTTCGAGAAAAGAGGATGCCCCAGATGCATGCATACGATATTCATAAAGATTTCCATAAAATGCGCTTTCTTCACATTCCCAAGTGTCCTGTGGTACTATCGGTAGTGAATGCGTTGATGAATGCCGCTTCCAAGATGCAAAAGCTTCCTTCAAGCGTCAACGGCAAACGCATGACTCTCAAGATGCGTGATGGCTATCAACTGAAAGTGGATTGGTATGTGCCTGAGACCCGGGAGAAATCGCAACATACGATTCTTTATATCCCGGGTGGCGGATTTTTGATGAGTGCATCGCCTTATCATAAGCGTCGACTCGTGGAAATTGTCAGAGATACTGGGATACAAGCATTCATGATTCACTATCGTCTCGCACCCAAATATCGCTTTCCGTGTGCGTTATTTGATGTGATCGATGTCAAAAAACACCTCTTGGAGCATGCGGATGTATTCGGGATTCATCAAGATAGATTCATCGTTGGAGGAGATTCGGCGGGCGGGAACTTGGCTGCAGCTTTGGCGTTGTATCTTAAAGATAGCGGTTGCAACGAGATTAAGGGCTCGATGCTGATCTATCCAGCACTTGATGATGGCACTTTGTCTCCATCACGAAAGCAATACGTCGATACGCCGATGCTTCGAGCCGATATCTTTGATTATATTTCCGATGTCTATTATGGGAAGGTAGATGAAGAACTTTATCGTTATGCCTATCCGCTACATCACACGGATTTATCCGGGTTGGCTCCAGTTTTCATTGAAACCGCCGAGTTTGATCCGCTTCATGATGATGGAATCCTCTTTTGTGAACGTTTAATGCAGGCAGGAGTTGAAACAACGCTTAACGAGACTAAAAAAACCGTTCACGGTTATGATATTGCCTTCAAAAATGAAATCGTTGAGGAAAGCATGCGTAAACGACTAGCTTTCCTCAACCATATCATCACATAATCAGACGGGCTTCTCGATCATCGAGAAGCCCGTCTTTCTTTTACATATTTCGTTTGAATTGCTTGCGATATTGAAAGGGTGTAATCTGATTGATTTCCTTGAAGACTTCCGTGAAATAGCTTTGGGAGCAAAACGATAGCGATTCGCTGATTTCGCGTATGGATTCTTTGGTGTATTTGAGCAGCTCCTCGGCTTCATGGATTTTTTGCAAGGTAATGTACTTTTGTAGGGGAGTTCCTGTTTCTTTCGCAAACAGTTGCGAAAAATAGGCACGGGATAGTTTGACATGTGCAGCAATCTCATCGAGCGAGATGGGGTAGTGAAGTCGTTCCTCGATATAGGCGATTGCTTTGGAAATGGATTGGGGATATTGCTTCCGGTGTGTTTCCTCATCAATCCGCGTGGTATAAGCATTCACCATCGTTTTGTAGATTCTCAGGAAGTCGGCCTCGGAATGTAAATCTTCAGCGTATTTGACGAGTGCGACGCCAATGGATTGGACATCCTCATAGGGCAATCCCGCATCAATGGCGGCCTTTGCTAAAACGGATGTTGCGGCGACAAAGCGATTGAAGTTGTCCTTTGTGTTTGTCGTAATCAGTAAAGAAAGAATCATGCTTTGGGAGAGTATTTTCTGCGAGCGATTGATATCGCCAGTCTTGATGGCATCATATAGTGCGGTCAAATCTTCGTATGCGCTCGCTGAAGGGTGGAAACCAAAACTCTCATATTCGGGTGCGCCAATATATTCGTGGACAAGTTCCAGTGTTTGAATGGTTTCCTTGTTTTGCGCAATCGACTCGAACGGGCATAATTTTTCTGTGATGATATAGAAAAATATCTCGAGATAATGGACAAACTTAACGTACGTCATCTGCGGGATGCTTTTCACGAATCTGCGAACCGTTTCCATGGGAAACAAGTCGGAGAAAGAAAGAATGTTCAAATATTTCTCCGATAAAGGCTTGACAGAAAGAACCGGCCCGACAATGACGCGGTAGGAGTCATGTTTGATGAGGCAATCGAAGATACTGTACAATTCAATACCATTGAAGACAACGACTTTCGGACATTTATCAATATCGGAAAGAGATAGAAACTGGTCAATCATCGGGATTTGTTGGGTCTTTTTTGCGCCATACGTGCAATAGATGATTTCATTGTTCTGACTTAATAGCAGCGTGGGAATGGCGGAATATTTGGAAAAGAGTTCGATTTTAGATATGACATCACCAATTAACATACTATCACCCAGCGGCATTATAACATAAATTGATGGTGTTTGTTATAAATATAGAAAAATATTGCGTTTTTTTTAAGGAATTACCATCAAATATATCATGGATCAGCGAGTTACAATGGAACGAGAGATGTAAAAAAATCCGAAACTTTTCCTGTGATTTGTGGCCTGATGTGATATAATTATCCATGATGAAAGCGTTTTTAATCGTAAAGGAGCTAATCGGAAAAAATGATCCAAAACAACCACATTCCTGATCAATTATCCATGATGGCAGTCGTGAAAGAACGACCGGAAAAAGGGTTTGAATTCAAGAAAAGATACCTCTCGACAACCCTAGGTTCCAAAGAAGTGCTTATCAAGGTTCAAATGGCTTCATTTTGCGGCACGGATTATCACATCTATACGTGGGATCAATGGTCGCAGAATCGCATCAAATTGCCCCTTGTAATGGGTCATGAGTTCAGTGGCGAAATCATCAAAATCGGCTCGGAAGTGACCCGGGTTCATATAGGTGATCTCGTGAGTGCAGAAACGCATATCATATGTGGCACATGTGAGTTTTGTCTTCGCGGCGAAGGGCATATCTGTAAAAACACGAAAATCATCGGGGTAGATACCGACGGATGCTTTGCTCGCTATGTGAAAATACCCGAAATGAACTGCTTCGTAAACGATCCTTCGATCAATCCGCTCCACCTTTCTGTTCAAGAACCTCTGGGGAATGCGGTCCATACGATGTTGCATTTTCCCATCGAGGGACGGGATGTCGTTGTGCTCGGGTGTGGACCTATCGGCCTCATGGGCGTGGATGTTGCACTGGCGCATCATGCGCGCAAAGTCATCGCAATTGAGGTCAATGATTATCGCCGCGAGTTGGCACGCAAAATCGGCGCGACGCACGTAATCAATCCAATGAACGAAGATGTGATTGAGCGTGTGATGGAAATCACCGGAGGTCAGGGTGTCGATGTCATCGGCGAGTTTTCCGGCAACAAAACCGCGATTGAACAGGCGTTCAAATACCTTAAATCCGGGGGTGGCATGGCGATGCTCGGAATCCCCTCGGAAAAGATCGCGTTGGATTTCGCGACAGATGTGATTTTTAAGGGCATTCATATATACGGTGTGGTCGGTCGCAGAATCTATGAAACCTGGCATCAGGTCAAAGCTTTGATCGATAGCCACACGTTGCATTTGGATGATATCATCACTCATCAATTTCCGCTATCGGAAATTAATCGCGCAGCGGAAGTGATGGGAGAAAAGAATTGCGGTAAAATCGTTCTGTTTCCTGGAGATGATGTGAATGAATAAGTTGAAATATTTAGAAGCATGGGTCCAGGATCTCAAAGATCAAGGGGTCTATCGTGTTTTGCCCATCAATTATGGCCCTTGCGCCAATGTGATCGACTTGAATCACCACGCAGTGATCAATCTGTCTTCAAACAACTATTTGGGGTTGGCCAATCACCCACGTGTGAAACAAAAAGCTATCGAAGCGGTTGAAAAGTACGGAGCTGGGGCAGGTGCTGTGCGTACAATCGTCGGCAACATGGATTTGATCGAAGAACTGGAAACCTTGCTCGCAACGTTTAAACACGAAGAAGCCGTGGTGTGTTTTCAATCAGGCCTCAATTGCAATATCGGTACGATTCAAGCGATTGTAGAAAAAGGCGACTTGATCGTATCAGATGCCCTCAATCACGCGTCCATCATCGACGGAGTCAAACTATCCAAGGCTGACAAAGCGGTCTATCAACATTCGGACATGGAAGATTTGCGGGCGGTATTGAAAGCGAAGAGGGATCAATATGCCCAATGCTTGATCATCACTGATGGGGTTTTTTCCATGGACGGTGATTTGGCGAAACTTCCCGAGATCGTTGAAATCGCGGACACATATCAATGTATGACTTATGTCGATGACGCGCATGGAAGTGGTGTTCTGGGCCAATCGGGTCGCGGGACGGTAGACCATTTCGGTCTGCATCAAAGGATTGATTTTATCGTGGGCACCTTGTCGAAAGCTATTGGCGTCGTTGGCGGCTATGTCGCATGCAAGAAGATCGCCAAGGAATGGTTGTTGCATCGCGCACGTCCGCTTTTGTTTTCGACAGCGCTGCCTCCTGCTGCAGTTGGTGCGACGATTGAGGCTGTGAAAATGCTCATGGAAAGTGAAGAATACACGATCAAGTTGTGGGAAAATGCGCGGTATTTTAAACAGCGCATGTCCACGCTCGGATTTGCTATCGGTCATAGTGAAACGCCCATCACGCCGGTGATGATCGGCGATGAGAAGTTGACTATGGACTTTTCTCGGGCGTTGCTAGATGCAGGCGTGTTCGTGTCGGGTATCGTTTTTCCGACCGTGCCTAAGGGCACCGGACGTCTCAGAGTCATGATTAGTGCGATGCACGAACGCGCCGACCTCGACCAAGCGATTCGTGCCTTTGAGCAAGTCGGCAAACGGATGAACATTATCTAAAGTCACCAAAAGATCGATGGAGAGGAAATGCCAGTGAATCGTGATTATTCAACCACTTGAGCGACATGAGTATCACAAGCGGACCTTTGATGTTTTCTATACGACTCGTCAATTTTTCCGCATCGTCCAAACAAGGGAACACGAAGGGTTTTCGTTCGACCTTGAACTCAAGGATTTGCCTCAACCGATCCAGAAACACTTTGTGATCGAATTGTATCCCGACTACTATCTAAATGCCGAGTGCTTCGGCGTTTTTCAAGGTCAGGAGCTTATCGGTGTGCTTGAGGTCGTGATGGAAGACTGGAACCAGCGCCTGCGGATCAGCGAATTGTTTGTCCAAGAGGCATATCGACATCAAGGAATCGGGCGGGTGCTGATCAACTATGCGGAGAAGATCGCAGAAGCGAAAGGGGCACGGATGCTAGTGCTCGAAACACAGGCAACGAACGTCTCCGCTATCCAATTCTACCTTGCGTGCGGCTATCATCTCATAGGATGCGATTTATATGCGTACCATAACGATGACCCAATCACCAAGGAAATCCGTTTGGAAATGGGGAAAACACGATGAAGATGACTCCTGATTCAAGGACGAGAATCATCCGCGTGGCAGCGCTATTCATCATCACGCTAGGTCTTGTGTTGAATTTTCTTCAAGGCAATGCCTTACGGATGCTGACATATTACACGATTCTATCGAATGTCATGGTCTGGTTGTGCCTTTTGCTTTTGCTTCACAAATCCATATCTCAATCGCCAAGGTTCATGATTTTCAAACTGGTCGTGACGACTGCGGTGCTTCTGACGTTTTTTGTCTATCACCTCGTGCTCTATCCGGTGATTTCCAAAATGGAAGGGTTTGATTACCCTTGGCCCATCGATTTTCTGGTTCACACGTTTGGGCCGTTATATATGCTTTTTGATTTTCTCATGTTCGATCGCACACGTGAAATGAAAGATATCTATGGTTGGTATGGCGTTCTAGGACCGTTGCTCTATTACTTGTTCGTGGTTGTCTATGGCGCATGTGGCGGGAGATTCTTTGGAGACGAGCAAAGTTCCCGATATCCCTATTTCTTTCTTGATCCAGAAATCATTGGCATTTTCGGGGTGGTTTTGTCGGTCTTGGGGATTGCCTTGTTCTCTGCGTTCATAGGGTTCGGCACAGTCCTTGTGCGCTCGATGATCCGTAACCGCCTCCCTGTATAGAATAAGAAAACTCAGCCAAAGCGATGGCTGAGTTATTTTTTTGATTGGTGGAGTAATAGAATCAATTCCCTGAGTGTTTTGGCAGCGACCATGGTCGAAGCCCCTGAAGCATCGAGCATCGGTGCGAGTTCGACCATATCCGCACCAACGATGTGTGATAGACCTTCGAACAGGTCAAACGCATGGAGGAGTTCCTTGTAAGTGATGCCACCGGGCTCCGGTGTGCCGGTACCCGGAAACACCGCAGGATCGAGCACGTCAAGGTCAATCGTGATGTACACGGGCACATCTTTGAGTTTTTCGATGACTTCGCTTAATGTATCGAGATCATAGCGATGCAGGTATGTGTGTCCCGATTCGGCAAATTGAAACTCGGTTTTGTCGCCGCTACGAATGCCGAACTGGAAGATTCTGTGATCGCCGAGGATATCATGACAACGGCGAATGACCGTAGCATGAGACAATGAACGTCCAAAGAATGATTCTCTCAAGTCTGTATGGGCATCTAAATGGATGATATGCAAATCAGGATAGACGCGATGAAGCGCTTCGACCACCGGCAAAGTCACGAGATGTTCACCGCCAATCATCATCGGTTTTTTGTGATCCTTGAGGATGTGTTCGACTGAAGCGTTGATGACGCTTAATGCGTTTTCCACATCACCGATCGGCAGATCGAGGTCGCCGATATCCACCGTATTCACTTCTCTCAGACTGAGATTGCGATAGGGAGAGTACCATTCAAGCCCGATCGAATCGGTCCGAATCGCATTGCCGGCAAAGCGCGTTCCGGGACGATACGAAGTCGTGGCATCCATTGGTGCGCTGAAGACGACGACTTTGGCGTCCTCGTAAGTGGCATGTGAACTTTGAAATGATAAGTCGACTTTATTAAAATGCATCATCATCACCCTCCCACTTGATCCAGTGATCTTTATCTATGATTTTGATATAGCCATTATCGAGTTCGCTGTGGATGACAGAACCCTTTTTCAAGTAATATTTGATGTCATCGATGACTTGCTGGGAAATGATTTCACCCGGGATGACGAAAGGAATGCCCGGAGGATAAATCATGATAGACTCCGCGGCAATCTCGTCATAGGCTTCCTCTAAAGTCACGTTGAGTTTCGGGGCATGATAGGCATCACGCGGCCGGGCGTATGCTTCGGGAAACTGATAGACGAATTTGATTTTCGGTAGCCGTTTTCGCACTTTGTAATACATCTTTGATAGATCTTTGAAGGCATCTACCAATCGATCGAGATCCTCTTTCGTTGTCCCGATGGATAGAACTGCTAGGACAATCGAAGTCTCCGCGAGTTCGAGTTGAATATGATACCTTTTGCGCATTTTTTGGATGACTTCAAAACCGGAGAGGCCGAGATCGGATACTTTGATGACCAATTTGGTTTCATCAAAGGTGAAACCTTGTCTATTGGCGGCGTAGTCCTGGTCCACGATTTTCAA
>JBAZGL010000034.1:0-9028 GCA_041652855.1 Candidatus Izemoplasmatales bacterium | reverse complement strand
ACGACGTGTTCTTTTGAAAGGTTCTCCGCCTTCATCAACGCGCTTCCCGCCTCGATCTGAAGCGACTCTATCGGTTTGCGAAAGGTATTCTGCGGTGCACCGGTGTAAATCATGAATGCGTTGGCTCCAAAGGATATCGCTTCTTTCACACTTCCGAGAAAAAGGTCTTCGCCTTTGAATGAGACATGGCATCCGATGATCATGCGGATTTTCCTCGACGCTGTTGCGTACGTTTCGCCTTCTTGATTTTTTGTGCGTGTTTGACTTTATAACCGGGTTTCACCTTAGTGGGCAATGGGTGCTTGCCTCGTATCTGGCGTTCGGTCTCAGACAGTTGAAGAGAACGTTTCGAACGTTCTTGTCGTGGTCTTGCATCGCGCAGTTCACCGGAGATGATTTCTCGATACACACAGCGAATGCCTCGCTTTTCCAACTCGTCGATGTAGCGATGGTCTTCGAGATCATAAAGCGATATCGCCATTCCATCTTGGCCGATGCGGCCGGTCCGACCGCTTCTATGGATATAGAAGGAACTGTCTTTTGGCAGATCATAGTTGATGATATGCGAAATATTCGGAATATCGATGCCTCGACTCAGAATGTCGGTCGCCACAATGTATTGGTAATCGAGATGATGAATCCGAGAGAGAATCTGTTTGCGCGTACGGTAAGGAATGTCACCATGAAACATCACCGCATTCATCTTATGTTGGAGCATCCAACCGTAAATCATTTCCACTTGAGCGATGGTATTCGCAAAACAAATCGCGAGATAGGGTTGGATGACTTTGAGCAACTTCTCAAAAACAACCATCTTGTCTTGCTCCTTGGTACGGATGAAGGTGTGCTTGATCAAGAGATTGTGATCGTCGACGGGATTGAGATCGACCATGAGCGGTTGGTGTAGATACTTTTTCAGGAATGGTCGCATCCCTACCGGAATCGTCGCAGAAAAAACCGCAATCTGCACCTGTTTGGGCAATGTGATGGCGATTTGGTCAATATCGGTCAGAAAACCGCTATCCATCGCCATATCGGCTTCATCCACAATGAGTATTTTCGCTGTATGGGCTTTGAGGATGTTTTCCTTGACGATCAAATCATGCAATCTACCCGGTGTTCCAATGACGATCTGGGGTTGCTTGACGTTCAATCTCTGGATGGCTTCCTCTTTGTCCGTTTGACCGATGAAAAGGCGTATATCGATGGGTAGTGGACTATGTGCGCTTGCCATTTTGAAGAATTTGAAGATCTGCTCGGAAAGATCGGCGGTCGGAGAGATGATCACTGCTTGTACTTCGTTTATTGCTTCATCCATCATTTCCATAATCGGAATGAGATAACTGTGGGTTTTACCCGAACCCGTTTTAGCCGTGCATACCACATCTTGGTGTTTGCGTAAAATCGGTATGATCTCGGTTTGGACGGGTGTGGGTTCCTTGAAGCCCCAAGTGTCCCAGGCGATACTTAAGTAGGGTTTATGAAACTGCATTATCTATCACTCTTCTTTAAAAGTCTTGCCTTTTATTATATAATAGAAACGGATAAAAGTAAATCAAAAGGAGGATGACCATGCGCGTCATACCGATTGTCCCTCGCGGTTTCTGCCCGGGTGTGGTTCATGCGATCCGCCTCGTGGAACAAGCCCTGAAGGATCCCCATACGGAAAAGCCCATCTATGTCTTGGGCATGATTGTCCATAATCGCCATGTCGTCGAAAAGCTGAATGCCGAAGGCGCAATTTTTCTCGATGACGCGTTGAAAACAAAAGCGGAGTGGATAGATTCCATATCCTCGGGAACGATCGTCATTACCGCACATGGAGTCGCTCCCCACCTAGTACAGCGCATTCACGAAAAAGGACTCAGCTTGATTGATGGTACCTGCAGGGATGTCACCCGAACCCATGAACTCATCCGCAATCATCTTCAACTGGGATTTCAAATCATATACATCGGCAAAAGACTTCACCCGGAGTCTTCTGCCGTATGCGGAATCGATCCCGGAATCATTTTGGTCGAATCCGTAGAAGACATCTCTAATCTCATGATACCCAATCCGAATATCTTTGTCACCAATCAAACGACGTTCAGCCAATATGACATCCAACCGATCCTGGACGCGATTGGCAAGCAATTTCCCGAAGCCATCATCCAAAATGAGATATGCGATTCCACACGTGTTCGCCAACAAGCAATCACTCAATTCAATCACGATGTCGATTTATGCTATATCGTCGGCGATCCCAAAAGCAACAACACCCGAAATCTGGCTAAAGTTAGCGCTGAAGTGACACAGACCAAGACGATCCAGATCCAATCTGTCGCTGACATCGATACACGCGATCTCATCGGGGTGGAGACCGTCAGCGTCTCATCCGGGGCTTCAACGCCACCTGAACTGACGAAAGCCGTCATTGACTTTTTAACGCACTATCAGGGCAAATGATATCATCGAAAAATCCATCGAAAAATATGCTTTATTTTTTCGCTGATTTCGTTTATAATATATAAGCGACGGGATTCGAGGTGAAACCATGGCACAAAACCAATCCAAAGCAAAACACACCGAAGCACAACGAGAAATCAAAGCCTTCAACCCTACGAAAAGCAAGGTAGGAAAAGTGATCATTGTCATTCTTGCCCTCGGTATGTTTTTAGCTACATTGCTCGCGGCGATCATCAATATCATCGACTCTTTCAAATCGCTCGGTTAATCCGTATATTTTAATAAAAACTGCCGTTTTCGAAACAACGGCAGTTTTTTTATGAGTTCAGAAGCAATTCCTTGGCGTTCTCAAGACTGGATGGACTCAAGTGGTCTCCCGAAATCATCTTCGCGATTTCCGCAATGCGCGCATCAAAATTCAAATAACTCGCAGATGCTTGCGTACGGCCATCCCTGACATGCTTCTCGACATGGATATGATGCATGCCCTTAGCCACGACTTGGGGAATATGCGTAATGGATAAGACTTGAGTGTTTTCCGATATTTGACGCATCTTTCTGGCAATCTGAGTCGCGATGGGTCCGGATATGCCCGTATCGATTTCATCAAAAATCATCGTCGACAATTTTTGAGATCGGATAAAGATGGTTTTGAACCCCAACATGACACGGCTCATTTCCCCACCCGATGCGGTTTTCGCCAATGGTTTCAAAGGCTCGCCGAGATTCGTAGAAATCAAGAAATCAATCTGGTCGATACCTGATTGGGAGAAGCGCGATAAATCACGGAACGATTCCTGATGGTCCGGGTGGAATGCGATCTCGATTTGAAAATGGGCCAGTCCGAGATCGGAGAGGACAAATTTCAACTCCTTGGCGATTTTCAAGGCGATTTCCTGACGAATCTTAGACAATTTTTCCGCTTTTGTAATGGTGTCGCGAAATAAATCATCGACCCTTTTCTGGTATTGTTCGATGTGGACATCAAACGAATCCGCATCCGATAACATGGTTTCGATCTCCGCTTGAAGTTCGATCAGCTGTGCGATGTCCAGCCGGTATTTTTTCTTGAGCGACTCAAGCATGAAGAGTCGCTCATGAATGCGTTCGAGTTCAAACGGGTCATAATTCATCTGCTCGATTTTTCGGGATACATCGCGTCCCATGTCTTCTAGATCGTAGTAATGCTCGGCAAGTCTTTCTTCGATGGAGTTGAACTCTTGTGACACGTTCTTGAGGACTTGGGCGGCATTACGCGCCGCGTACAGGCTCTGTGTCAACGTGGAGTCGGACAAGACCCCGTGAATCACAGTTAATTGTTCTCTGACGCGGTCGAAATTATCGAGTGTCTTCGCTTGGTCGCGCAACTGATCGTACTCATCAGCGATGAGATGTGCTTCATGCAACTCATTGAGTTGGAACTCCATCACTTCCTTGCGTTCAAGAAATGCTTTGTGTCGGGCGTAGAGCCGGTCCAGTTCCGTGACGGCTTGGCGAAGATCAGAAAGTGATTGGCGATAATCATCAAGATGTGTTTGCGTCAATTCCAGATTGAAGCCGTCGATCAGCTCCAAATAGTTTTGGGGATTGATCAATCGTTGCGTATCAAATTGCGAATGAATGTCGGCCAGATACAAGGAAATCATCCTTAAATCGCTCAGAGTGACGTTTTGCTTGTTGATTTGGATGAGAGATTTGTTTTTGCTGGATAATTCCCGACGAATGACCAACACATCTTCATCTTCGTGTAAACCCATGCGCAGAAGTTCATCGCGCAAACGTGCATTCTGAACCACGAATTCTGCTTCGACGATCGCGCTGTCGCAACCGAATCGGATCATATCCAAACTAGCTCTGTCTCCAAGCAACAGGGCGATGGCATCGATGAGAATACTCTTTCCCGCTCCGGTCTCCCCGGTCAGGACGGTCAGTCCGGGATGAAAGTCAAGTTCAAGCTGGTCAATGATCGCAAAGTTCTGAATCGAGAGATGTTTAAGCATGGCCTTACTCCTTGTCTGGCATCAGGGTTAACGCATGAATCAACTCAAGCAGGTGCTCATCATCTACGGCATGGTGCTTCATCACGGAAGTGGCATCGCCATGTTCGATGAAGCGATCGGGAAGACCGAAAATCTTGATTGGTACATCGATGTTGCCCAAATCGCTGAGAGTTTCGAGAACAGCTGAACCCAAACCGCCTACACGGCTCGAATCTTCCACGACGATGATAGGAAGGTGCATCAGATGGAGACGCTGGAGCATATCATGGTCACATGGCTTCAGAAAGCGCGCGTTGATGAGCGTTGCGTCAAGCGAATGTCGCTCGATCAATGCGGACATGCGCGGAATGTTTTCACCGTAAGCGATGATGATGATCGATTGTCCCGATGCCTCTTCGGTCCATGAGGGTTGCGTAATCGTTTCGCGCTGTGCGATTTGATCTTGATTGAAATGCGTCCTGTTCCGCGAATATCGGATCGCGATTGGCAGGCTTGTGTGATGGAAGGCATAATCAAGCAAAGCATACGTCTCCGAGACGTCTTTTCCTTGAACGATTTCGATATTCGGTATATGGCGCAAATACGCGATGTCATATAGACCTTGATGGGTTTCGCCATCGCCGCCGACGAGGCCCGCGCGATCGATTCCCAATACGACATGGAGTTTTTGCCGCGCCACATCGTGAATCACCTGATCGTACGCCCGCTGCAAAAAAGATGAATAGATCGGCACAAAAACAGACTTATGGTTGATGGCTATAGCCCCGGATAGACACACGGCGAACGCTTCACATATTCCCACATCGATGATTTGATCCGGAAAATCTTCTTGAAACTTCCTCAAACCCGAACCATTGATCATGGCAGGGATAATGACGCGAAAATCCGGGTTTTTGGCTGCTTCTTCATAGACGTACTGGGATACGACTTGACTCCATGTCAAGGAATCCTCGGGCTTATGATGCTTAGGAAGTCCCGTGTCCAGAACGAAGGGATCTACCCCGTGCCACATTCCGAGGTGATCATTTTCCGCCAAGGGATATCCTTTGCCTTTCTTCGTGATCACATGAAGCACGGTGGGGCAATTGCGTTGTCGCACCAAATGCAAGTACTTCACCAGGGTTTTGATGTTGTGTCCATCGATGGGACCATAATATTTCAGACCGAATGCGTCGAATACCGTCATGTTTTTGGCGAACCCGCGCAGCATATTGGCGATACGGATTTTCAGGTCTCGCAAGCAACGCGGAATACGCGTGCTTTTTGCGGCCTTGACATAGGTTTTCGATGCACGCATCGAATTCAGTAGTTTGGCAAACGAACCGACATTTTTAGAGATGCTCATTTCGTTGTCGTTCAAAATGATGATCGGCGATATGTCGTCGCGATGTCCGAGAAAATTGATTGCCTCGAACGAGAGACCGCTGTTCAGGCTGCCATCGCCGACGACTGCGATCACTTTGTGGGTTTCTCCGTTCATTTTCTTGGCGAGTTCAAAACCGGCCAAAGCGGCAATCGCCGTGGATGAATGTCCTGCTTCCCAACAATCATGGACCGATTCCTCGCGTCGCAAGTAACCCGATAGGCCTTGATACTGCCGAAGCGTCGGAAAATCTTTGGCACGTCCGGTTAGGATCTTGTGCACATATGCCTGATGTCCCACATCGAAAATGAGTTTGTCATTCGGTGAATCAAAAACATGATGCAGGGCGATCGTCAGTTCAACGATCCCTAGATTGGATGAGAGATGGCCACCGGTATGAGATACCTGTTCAAGCAAAAAAGAACGAATTTGCGTTGCAAGTTCGTCCATTTCGGCAACGGTCAGCTTCTTTAGAAATTCCGGATGGGTGATGTTCAATAAATCAATCATTTTGGATGTCTATTCTTCCTGCATCGGAAAATTAACGAGTTCGTCACCTTTCATGAGTTTGACGATGACTTCTTCTGCGTTTTTGATCTGTTCGTGACAAAAGTATGCCAGACGCATCCCTTCCTGGTAGTGCTTGAGGGACTCTTCGAGTGACAAACTTCCGGATTCGAGTGCCTTAACGATATCTTCGAGTTCTTTCAATGCGCTTTCAAATGTCGGTTTAGGATTCATTGTTTTCATCCTTTCTGATCGATTCGACTTTGCAGTCAACCCGCCCGTCATGCATCAAGATCTGAATCTGGTCATCGACATCCAATGATTGGACCGAAGGAACGACTTGGCTATTCTTGTGGACAATCGAATAACCTTTACGCATGATGTGGAGGGGATTGACGAGTTCGAGTTTCTCTGTTAGTGTCTGAAATTGATTGTGGTATCGGTTGAGGATTTGAGGGAAAACGCGTCGGAGTTGATGATGGTAGATTTCCAGATGTTCGCGATGACGCTCCAACAATTTTTTCGGGTGTACCAAGAGCAGTCTCTTTTGGAGGTGTTCCACTTTGAGGTCGGCGTTTTCCACGAGTTGCATCGGACGAACCAACACGGATGATTGCTCGAGGCGCACACATTCATGGCGTTTTTTTTGCGTTTGAGAAACCATCGCGCTCACGAGTTGCTTTTTGCGCTCTTTCAACAAATCCGCAAGTTCTTTTTGATCTCTCACGACTATTTCCGCTGCCGCACTCGGCGTAGGCGCGCGCAAATCCGATACATAATCCGCAATCGTCATGTCCGTTTCATGGCCTACTGCCGAAATGACGGGAATACGTGAGTGATAAATGGCCCGCGCAACTATTTCTTCGTTGAACGCCCACAGATCTTCGATCGATCCGCCACCTCTTCCGACAATCAATACATCTGCCAAGGCTTGGGCGTTTGCTTTTTCGATTTGTTCTTGAAGAGATCCTTTGGCGCCATCCCCTTGGACCAAAGCGGGATAGACGATGATGCGCACGCATGGAAAACGGCGATTGATGATGTGGATGATGTCCCGCACGGCAGCACCGGTCGGTGAGGTAATCACGCCGATTGTTTGAGGATATGGCGGCAATGGGCGTTTGTGCTTTTCATCAAACAACCCTTCTCGCTGCAGTTTGTCCTTAAGAAGCAAGAACTTCTGATACAAATCACCAATACCGTCTTCGCTCATTTTCATGACATAGAATTGATATGCCCCTTGAACTTCATAGACCGAGACGTATCCTTCCACGAGCACTTTGCTTCCTTCTTTAGGTTCGAAGAGTAGTTCGGATTGTTGCGAAGCAAACATGACCGCAGATATTTGTGATCGATCGTCCTTCAACGTGAAGTAGAGATGCCCGCGTGAATGGCGTTTAAAATTGGAAATCTCCGCCTTCAGATAGATATTTTGCAGATTTGAATCGTTATCGATCATATGTTTCAAATAGCGATTGAGGGCGGTGACTGTCACGTATTTCGGATTCATCGCGAACGATCTCCGATGATCTTTTTACGAATGTTGTCCAATAGACGATTATTGAAGCTTTTCGCTTGATCATCGTCGAGGTTGGAATATTTCTTGGTGAGTTCGACGGCTTCATCGATCGCAATCTCATATGGCAAATCGCAATACTTCATCTCATAGATCGCATATCGAATAATCGCCTTATCCACATAGTTAAGGCGGTCGATGGTCCAATCGATCAAGTTATCAGAAATAATCGTGTCGATGTCATCCAGTCTCTCGGAGATGTCCGCTAGATTATGCAAAATCTCCTCGGAATAATCTTCGGGATTATATTGCCCATTGACACTGATAAGATAGAGAAGTTTGACGGTCTCCTCACGGGTGGAAGAACGGTTCATTTTAGCTCCCATATGTGTGTTCGACATCGTTATAATTGTAGCATAGACCAAGATAAAAGCAAAGCACTATCGCCCGTTCGCTGATCATTCACATAAAAAAATACGCCCGAAGGCGTATCATTTTTACTGATTGGGTTTCACGCGCGCCAAGATGTGCGCTAATTCTGTCGCGCGTTCATTGGAGCCATAGACGTACATCTCCCTGAGACTGCCTTGAGGATAGGGGTCGAATGTTGATGCGAGGCCACCAAAATCGGAGAGAATCTGGTCGTATATCTGGTCGTATATCGTGATATATGGGGGAGCATAACCAATCCACTCGTAATTTTGAAGCGCAACTTCTTCACGCAGAAAGAAGTCGATGAAGAGATGCGCGCTGGTGATATTCTGAGCGATGTTCGGTATGACGATGGCATCCATCCATACGTTGGTGCTCTCAGGGACATAGAAGCCAAAATTGATCGCTCTTCCGTCCTCGATCGCCGCATAGTACTCTGAAAAGTAATCTCCGGAGTAAACCAGAGCTAAATCGAGTGTGTTCGCCAGGATTCTTCCTTTGAGATTGTCTTCTCCCCATGCGTGAAAGTTTGCATCGCGCAATGCGTTTTCTGCTTGTTCGAGCTCATCACCGTCTTCAGAGTTGACTGAATACCCCAAATACAACAAGGCGGCAGCGACTGCGTCACGAGAGGAGTCATACATCCCTGCACGATAGGTACTACCTGATTCAAACAAAGCTGCCCAACCCTCGCTCTCGACGAAGTCTTGGAGCCCCACTTTATCTGTTCGATACATGATACCGATTGTCCCCCAGGCATAG
>JBAZGL010000033.1:0-9109 GCA_041652855.1 Candidatus Izemoplasmatales bacterium | reverse complement strand
AACTCAGCGCGTTTGATTTCCACCACATTCAGGAATACTTCCTTCTTGGTTAATTGTTTCAGTTTTTCAACGACAGCATTTTTCGTTTCGCCGTTTCTACCAATGACCATACCGGGTTTTGCGGTATTGACAGTGATGATCACGCGGGATTTGCTGCGTTCGATTTCGATTTTTGATACGCTGGCATTCTTGTAAAGGTCGTTCAAGAGATCACGAATCTTGAGATCTTCGTGAAGGAGATCCGCGACATCGCGCTTATCTGCATACCAACGGGATTCCCAGTTGAGAATGATACCGATGCGTTGCCCGATTGGGCTGACTTTTTGTCCCATATGTATCTCCTACTCCCTTTCCGCCACACTAATGTAAATGTGGCTGGTGCGTTTGAAAATCGAGAATCCACGTCCTTGTGAGCGCGGTTGCATCCGCTTCAGGGTTTTACCTTCGCCCACATAGATTTCTTTGATGTAGAGTTTGTTTTGATCAAGTTGATTGTTGTGCTCGGCATTGGCAACGACCGATTTCAATAGCTTTTCCACCGGCTTGGACGCACCTCTTGGTGTGCCGCGAAGTATCGCATACGCTTCGCCAACAGACTTGCCGCGAATCAAATCAACGACGAGGCGAACTTTGCGCGCTGCGATTCTTATAGATTGCGCATTGGCTTTGACTTCCATCTATTTGCCTCCTCCAGATTTCTTCATAACTTTCTTGTCAGCATGACCGCGGAAGGTTCTGGTCGGAGAGAACTCGCCCAACTTGTGCCCAACCATATCTTCAGTGATATAAACTGGAACATGTTCCTTACCATTGTGTACCCCGATGGTCAATCCGACGAATTGGGGGAATATGGTAGAGCGTCTCGACCATGTTTGGATGACTTTCTTCGAGTTTGATTTATTCGCATCTTCGACCTTCTTGAGTAGATGGCCGTCGCAAAATGGACCTTTTTTGACTGAACGTGACATATTGAGTTCCTCCTTTCCTACTTGTTCCGACGTCTGACGATCATCTTATCGCTAGACTTCTTGGTTTTTCTTGTGATCTTACCCAAGGCGACTTTGCCCCAAGGGGTAAGCGGTGATGGATGTCCGACGGGTTGTTTGCCTTCGCCACCGCCATGAGGATGATCCACAGGGTTCATGACAGAACCGCGAACGGTCGGACGGATGCCCATATGACGTTTTCTTCCGGCTTTGCCGATTTTCACCAGTTCATAGAACTCGTTGCCGACTTCACCGATGGTCGCTCTGCAGACGCCGAGAATTCTCCTGACTTCACCGGATTTGAGTCGTACAAGAACGTATTTTTCTTCACGACCGAGAATTTGTGCGCTTGTACCGGCTGCGCGGATCAATTGACCGCCGCGTCCGGGATACAATTCGATGTTGTGGATGAACGTACCTACGGGAATATTCATGATCGGCATCGCATTTCCGACGACGATATCCGCGCCTTCGCCTGATTCGACAGTCATACCTACCGTCAAGCCTTTGGGCGCAAGAATGTAGCGTTTCTCACCGTCAAGATAGTGAATCAATGCGATGTTCGCGCTGCGATTGGGATCGTACTCGATCGTCGCGACTTTGCCTTTGATTCCATCCTTATTGCGTTTGAAATCAATGACACGGTACTTTCTTTTCGCACCGCCCGCTTGATGGCGAACCGTGATTTTCCCTTGGTTGTTCCGACCGGCGTCTTTTTTCAGCGTCTCGGTCAGACTTTTCTCTGGCTTATTGGTTGTGAGTTCCGCATAATCCAACTTTGTCATGCCGCGTTGGCCGTTGGTGCGCGGTTTGTATTTAATGATAGCCATTAGTTGTTTCCTCCTGCCTACGAAGTGTAAATGTCAATCTTGTAACCTTCCGCAAGCGTCACGATCGCCTTGCTGACAGCCGGTTTGAACCCGGAGTATTTACCCACGCGTTTCGCCTTGGGGATACTGTTGATGACATTGACTTTTTCGACTTTGACTTTAAAAATCTCTTCAATCGCGTTTTTGATTTGTATTTTATTGGCGTTCTTGTCCACTTCGAACGTATACTTGCGCGCTTCGGACAATTTCGTCGTCTTTTCTGAGACAATCGGCGCCTTGATGATTTGATAGATATCCATAATTAACTGAGCGCCTCCTCCATTTTTTTCACCGCATCCTGTGTCGCGATGAGGTTGGTCGCATTCATGAGGTCATACACGCTGATGTGATCGCATGTCACTGTGGTCACGTGCGGCAAATTCCTTGAAGCCTGGTCCAACAACTCGTTGACTTCTGATACGATGATCATCGTTTTTCCCGCCACTTTTAGATTGTTGAGGGCTTCAACGATACCTTTGGTCTTGTGATCTTCCAAAGCGATCTGATCGACAATTTTCAGGTTATCTTCTCTCACTTTGTCGGAAAGCACGATCTTCAGTGCCAAACGACGGACTTTCTTGTTGACTTTGCTGTCGTAATCGCGAGGCGCTGGTCCGAAGACTACGCCGCCACCGACATATTGCGGTGCACGAATCGTTCCTTGACGCGCATGTCCGGTACCTTTTTGACGGTACGGTTTTCTGCCGCCTCCGGCAACTTCCGCGCGGGTCTTTGTTTTCGCGGTGCCTTGGCGCATGGCTGCTCTTTGCGCTTTGACAACGTCATATATAACTTGTTGGTTGGGTTCAACTCCGAATACTGATTCGGACAAGTTGATTTCACCAACCGACTCACCTGCTAGATTGTATAATGCTAATGTTGGCATAACGTTTCCTCCTTTCAGACACCCTACTACTTGGATTTCTTAACGGCATTCCTGATGATGACCAAGGACTTGTCCGGGCCGGGCACATTGCCCTTTATCAACAGGATGCTATTCTCGACGTCGCTTCTCACAACGATGAGATTTTGAATGGTCACCGTTTCATGCCCCATTCTTCCAGGCATTTTCTTGCCTTTGCGGATGCGGTTGGGCGCAATCACACCCATTGAGCCGACACCACGATGGTATTTGGATCCATGTGCCATGGGTCCGGTTGAAAAGTTATGGCGTTTGATGTTGCCTTGAAAACCTTTCCCTTTTGAAGTGCCTGTAACATCTACATAATCACCAGAAGCAAATATATCGCATTTGACCTCTTGGCCGACCGCATATTCCATCATGCCGGGAAGACGGATCTCTTTTACGTAGCGCTTAGGTGTCGTCTCGGCTTTCGCGAAATGGCCTTGCTCGGGTTTGTTGGCGAGTGTGGCCCGCTTATCCATAAAACCGAGTTGAACCGCTTCATATCCATCCGATTGGACATTTTTTGTTTGCAGAACGACATTGGGTGTCACTGCGATGACGGTGACAGGGATTAATCTTCCATCTTCATCGAATACTTGCGTCATTCCGACTTTTCTTCCTAAGATACCTTTTGCCATGAGTATTCCTCCTACACTGCCTTTCATTACTTGAGGACAATGTCAACGCCAGAAGGCAAATCGAGATGCATTAATGCATCGATTGTCTTTGCGGACGGATTGACAATGTCGATCAGACGCTTATGAGTGCGTCGCTCAAATTGTTCACGCGAGTCTTTGTTTACATGCGGGCTTCTAAGAATGGTAAAAATTTCCTTCTCTGTGGGTAAGGGGATGGGACCCGATACCGTCGCACCCGTTTTCTTGGCCGTATCAACGATTTTCTTCGCTGATTGGTCCAATAATCTGTGGTCATACGATTTAAGTCTGATTCTGATTACTTGGTTTGTCGCCATTATTGCTCCTCCATTTGCATATAATTTGGCTTATATACGGGCTCATTGTAAATTCCCTGACCTCCCACTTCGCGTCATAACAACGCCTATGTGTGTGTCAGCAACCTTACAAATCAACGCCTTCCTGTATTTCACAGGCCTTTAACATAATATCAAATAAAAACGCTGAATGCAAGCAATTTTTACCGGTTTTCAGCGTCTTTTTATCCTTAATATAATAATAAAAGGGCAAATATTCAATTATTTCCTTCTCTTTCTTCCGTCTCGTTCCAGAAAGCCTGAATCCGTGCTTGGATTTCTTCCGGCGTTTCGCAGTACCGGATATGACTCCATTCTTTGGGGAAAAGACTTTGATATTTGCGCGATCCAAAACGATCATCGACCAGAATGGCGACACCGCGGTCGGTTTCGGTGCGAATCAGACGGCCGACCGCCTGAATGACTTTATTGAGTCCGGGATATGTGTATGCGTAATCAAACCCGTTATGATAGGAATGGTCAAAATGAGACCGCAGAAGATTATTGAGGGGTGATAGAGCCGGGAGTCCGACGCCAATGATCATTACTCCGCTTAACATGTCGCCGATCAAATCGATCGATTCGCCGAACACTCCGCCCATCACAAAGAGACCTACCTGGGTTCGATGGGACCCGTTTCTGAACATCGTGATCGTATCGGCGCGGTCTTGGACCGTCATGTCCCGTGTCTGGATCAACATGTCCACATCCTCTTCGAATGTGAGTATGTCCGCCACCATTTTGAGATACTCATAAGAGGGGAAAAACAAGATGTAATTCCCTTTCTTTCCGGATACGAGCGTTTGGGCCAGAAGACACAGATCCGCCAAGGATTCTTTTCGATCGGCGTAGCGCGTCGATATCGTATCATTGCACAACAATAACAGATGTTTCTGACTGAAAGCCGAAGCCATCTTGACGTCTTGCCCGTGATTTTGCGTCAACAGATTCTTGTAGTACGTGATCGGCTCGAGGGTCGCGCTGAAAAACGTACACGCCTCAATCGACTCCTTGATTCGCTGGTGAATGTGTTTGGAAGCATCGAGACAACTGATCGAGGCAATCACGTCGCGCTCCCGTCTTTCCAACAAAAAACGACTGTCTTCATCAAAATATTCAGCGATTTTGACAAACTGCACCAAGGGAAAGTACGATTCCATCAATTGATTCCGATTCGGGATCTTGATCTCGCTCGCCAGTGCTTGATCCAGCTTATTCAACAATCGTTTCAAAAGCGTCAGCAAATAATCATTGATCTCATCATACGCGGTGAAGTCGACGTCAAGCAGTTCCAACTCGAACTCCTGAAACAAATCCTGAATCCTGGTGATTTCTCGTTTCACGCTGGGGCGTACCTTCACACACTGCGTCCACAACTCCTGAAAGAGTTTTTGCGACACGGATGCGCTGTACATATCGCGACTGCGTTGAACGAGATTATGAGCTTCATCCACCAATAAGATGATATCCGCGGCTTTCACCTCGAAATAACGGACGAGATGCACGCGGGGATCGAAGACATAGTTATAATCACATATCACGATATCCGCATAATTGGACAAATCCAAAGAAAACTCAAAGGGACAGACGCGATGTTTCTTGGCATAGGTCCGGATCACATCCTGAGAAAAAAGGGTCTCTCCCGTATAGATATCCCGGATGGCGTCATAGATGCGGTCATAATAGCCCTTGGCATATTTGCACACTTCCGGATCACAATCACGAACCGGCAGAAAACACATGTGGTCTTTCGCTGTTATTTCGCATGTTTTAGCGATTAACCCACATTCTTCCAATTGAGATACGGTCGCAAGTGCGATGGCTTTTCCCGCATTCTTCGCGGTCAAATAAAACACCTTTTCTCTTGGCTTTTTGATCGCCTTCAGTGATGAAAAAATCATCGCGATCGTTTTACCGATGCCCGTGGGAGCTCCTACATATAGAATTCCTTGTTCGAGGATGTTCCGATAGACCATCGCCATCATCTCGCGTTGATGGAAACGATATTCCGGGA
The DNA here is from genome assembly GCA_041652855.1 of Candidatus Izemoplasmatales bacterium. Classification (GTDB taxonomy): domain Bacteria; phylum Bacillota_I; class Bacilli_A; order Izemoplasmatales; family Hujiaoplasmataceae; genus JAAYZB01. The sequence goes on along the minus strand of JBAZGL010000033.1, from coordinate 3,342 downwards.
ACGGGAACGCCAACCCTTCAATGGATTTTTGTCGATGGTTCTCGTGATTGTCGAGAGCCTTGAACCATTCGAGCAGTTCAGAAATCGTTCGGTCAAAATAGTTTTGGAGCGTTTTGAAAGGATAGCGTTTTTCAATCGTCTTGGCGTTTTTGGTCGTGACATCCACATATGTCAACCACACTTTGATCCGCTTCAGATTCATTTCTTTCGCATACATGTAAGCATATAGTTTGGCTTGGGCCAGATGCGCCGGATGGATGGTTTCATCCATTTCGTCGAGTTCGCGATGCGTGGATTTGATTTCCTCAAGACACACTTCTTTGTCCCGCGTGACGATACCATCGATCCTGCCGGTAATCTCGAGAAAGAACTCATCTTGTCGGACTTCGGTTTTGACATACACTTCGGATTGGTCTTCGGCTTGATAACGGGCCTGCCAATATTGATGAATCTCGGTGCCTTCCTGAGCACGCACAGAAAGCAGCCGCTCATTGATGAGGCTGCCGCTTCCATATAACATTTCCGCTATTTCTTTTGCGCTGATCCGTATTTCTTTCACATCATCACCATGAACATTATACATGATTTCGTCCATGATTCATCCATAGAACCAGGAATTGCACGATAAATCCTCTCCATTGATGCAATGATAAAGCTTCTCCGCTACCCCACCAACTTCATGCCAATGAAAACAATCTGACTTCCCGTTAAAATCCCGCGTAATCATCGATGAATAGACATCTCGACCGATGTCAAAACAAAAAAACACTCCTACCATTGACACATAGAAGTGTTTCTCAGCTTAGGTTTATAACTTCTCTGAAGGGCGCACTGAATCACATCCTACCCTGTCGAAATCAGGTGATTGTTAATCTTTGTCTGTCAATGCATCTTCGAGCTCGTACGCTTTACTCAATAATGCGATTTTTCCTTTGAGAGGCAGTTGATGAATGATCCGTTCCAGTTCAATCTCGACTTCTGTTTGTTTTTGCCCATAGAAAGCAAGCGGCGATTCCTTGACAAGGAACGCAGTCTTTCTCTCTCCGAACAACAGAAAATCGACCGATGTTCCGAGATAATCAGCTATGGCTCGAATCGTGTCGAGTCGCATGTTTTTGGATTTTCTTTTGAAGAGACTTGTCATCGTATTATAGGATAATCCTGTAGAGGCACACAAGTCTTTTCGGGTCTTCTTTTGCCGCTTCAACAACTCGGTAATGCGATCGTAAATATCCATGTAATCCACTCCTCGAATAATTGTAACACTTTCGGGTTGATTCGGCAAACTGAATTGATTTACAAGGATGATTATCTTGACAGTTGGTGCTTTTGCATATATGATATAGTTAGTCTCATGTTCGAACGCATTACTTGAGGAGGCGAATCTATGTATTGCAACTTAAAAATGGAAATGCTCCGAAGGAAAATGAGCGTCGAGGCTTTGGCAGAAATCCTCAAGATCACTCCTTCGCTTCTTAGAAGAAAAATCACCGGTTTCACAGAGTTCAATCTCGAAGAAACCGAAATCATTCTCCGCCTCTTTCCTCATCACAGCTTCGATTATCTCTTTCAAAGTCCGACCCGTTCCATCAAGAACGGGTTGAAGCAAAACTATTGAACACCTGTGATCTAATCATCTTCCATTGTCGCAAGCAAATAGATTTCGCGTACATCATCCATCGACAATTTTTTGAATGATCCGATCACTTCACCCCGATGCGACCTCAAGGTATCGATCAGACGATCGATGTCTTTTTTTTGCGCACCCAACTCCTTGAAGTGGGTTGGCATGCCGATTTCTCTGTAAAATGATTTCAGCGTTTCGATGCCACGAAGCGCTGTGTTGACGGGGTCGTCCGGATCGTCATCCACGCCGAAGACATTCACTGCGAGATTGCGATATCGCATCACGTCTTCCATCAGAGTATAGCGCATGAAAGCCGGAAAGATGACAGCTAAGCCCGCTCCGTGGGACACATCGTAAAGCGCACTCAACTCATGTTCGAGAAAATGACTGGACCAATCTTCATCTTTTCCCACGCCAAGAATTCCGTTATGGGCGATCGTTCCCGCCCAAAAAATCGTGGCCATCGCTTCATAATCCCTAGGATGATTCTTCAATACGCGTGCTGCCTCAATGATCGTCTTGAGTACGGCCTCGGACATCCGGTCCGTCAACACGACATCCGGTGTTTTCGTGAGATATCGTTCAAAGATATGACTCATCATATCGACCACGCCGGCAAACAGGTGATACCGTGGAATGGAAAATCCTTGCTCGGGATTGATAATGGCGAACTTGGGCCGATAATATCGGCTGACGAGACCGCGTTTGATCATGGTCTCCTCCTTGGTGATGACCGCAGACATCGAAGCTTCAGACCCGGCAGCGGGTATCGTCAGCACCACTCCGATCGGCAAGGCATGTTCAATGACGGCTTTCTGGCTGTAAAAATCCCAAAAATCTCCGGGATACATCGCGCCTGCGGCGATCGCTTTGGCAGAATCGATGGCGGATCCGCCGCCCAACGCGAGCACGAAATCCACCGCGCTTCGACGCGCCAGTTCAATACCTTCATATACCAAAGAGCTTCGGGGGTTCGGTTTTGCCCCTCCGAGCACCACATAGCTTATTCCTTCAAGGTCCAGTTGTGTGATGATGGCATCGAACAAGCCGCTGCGAACGACCGACCCTCCGCCGTAATGAATCAATACGTTTTTAGCGTCATATCGTTTCAGCATCTCTCCGACGCGGGCCTCGCTGTTACGGCCAAAGACAAACTCTGTCGGACTCCAAAAATGGAAATCTTTCACATGATCCACTTCCCTTCATCCAAGATTATAGCATATTTCGCACCTTTTTTCGTTGGATATATCATCGAAAACCCATGAAGAAGTGATATAATAAACCATGAATCAACCGGATATAGGAGGACTGACATGAAAAATATCGAATGGATCAAAACCACACCCATCGCCCATCGGGGATTGCACTCCGAAGACAAGACCACGCCCGAGAATTCTCTGGCCGCCTTCGAAGCGGCCATGAATCAAGGCTATCCCATCGAACTTGACATCAACATTCTCAAAGATGACACCGTCATCGTCTTCCACGATAAAGATCTCAAGCGAATGACAGGGGATGCCCGCATGTTGAAAGACGTCGACTATGAGGATATCCAAAATCTAAAGCTTTTGAAAACCCGTGAGAAAATCCCCACACTCGATGATGTATTGGCCCTTGTCGGGGGCAAGGTCCCGCTTCTGATCGAACTCAAACACCACTTCAACGCCATCAAGATGGCAGAGATACTCATTGAGAAAATGAAGGATTATCCGGGG
>JBAZGL010000032.1:0-9143 GCA_041652855.1 Candidatus Izemoplasmatales bacterium | reverse complement strand
CAAAGACACTATGAAATATTTCACCGCGAGCGACGTGGTGCTCGAAAAAAACTTTGTGCTCGGTATCATTCCCGAGTATGACATAGAAGGGGTATCTTCGAAGCAATATCTCAAGTTTGTCCGCTACGCATTGGCGCATTATCCGTTCAATATGGAGGAACAGGTGCCACAAGCGTTGATTACAAGACGAAACCTGATCGATTCCGAGACCATGATGACGATTGCGCATCAGCCGAAGCGGATGGAAGAAGTCGAATCCTTGCGCCAAAGGATGAAGTATGAGGAGTTATTGCCGTACTTCTTGAAGATGCACATGATGAAACAGTGGTTGAAGCGGGTCAAAAAAACGCCGAAGGCTTATGATATCGCCCGCGTCAAGTCATTCATCGCCCGACTTCCTTTTCAATTGACCGAAGATCAAAAGCAGGCGACCAATGCGATTTTTCGTGATTACAAGCTGGATCAGCCGATGAATCGTCTGCTTCAGGGTGAAGTCGGCAGTGGCAAGACGATTGTCACCGTGATCGCCTCATTGGCGGTTTGGACCGCCGGGCAGCAAGTCGCAATCATGGCTCCTACGGAAATCCTTGCGGATCAAAACTTCCGGGTATTCAAAGACTATCTGCAATCCGAGGGTGTCATCATCGAAGTTCTGACTGGAAGTACTTCTAGGGCTGAGCGTGAGGACATACGGGTCCGATTGCACGAAGGCAAAATAGATATCTTGATCGGAACACACGCCTTGATCCAAGATCATCTCGATTTCAAACATTTGGGCTTTGCCATCATCGATGAACAACATCGGTTTGGTGTCGCTCAGCGCCAAGCCTTGAGAGAAAAGGGCGGGATGCCCGATGTGCTGTTTTTGAGTGCAACACCGATTCCCAGGACATTGGCCATCACCTTGTATGGGGATATGGACGTGAGCACCATCAAAAACCTGCCTCCCGAACGGAAGCCGATTCGGACGCGGTTGGTGAGTTTTGAACAGATGGACGAGGTGTACGCTGAAGTCGATCAGGAGCTATCAAGCGGGCGACAAGCATATTTCATCGTTCCGATGATTGCGACCAACGACCAGGTGATTGCTCTGTCGGTCGCTGAGCTTGATGCGGAAATCGCCGCCTCGCCCTTGAAGGATTATACGCGCGCTATATTGCATGGACAAATGGATAGCCAGATGAAAAGAGCGACATTGGATCGGTTTCATCAGAACGAGATTCAGCTTCTGATTTCGACGACGGTCGTGGAGGTCGGTGTGAATGTGAAAAACGCGACAGTGATGGTTGTCGTCAATGCGGAGCGCTTCGGTTTGGCGCAGATTCATCAGCTGCGCGGGCGTATCGCACGCGGCAGTTATCCCGGGAAATGTTACCTCGTGGCATCACCGGAGCGCGATGTCTGGGAACGTCTGGCCATTCTCGAAGAAACCACGGACGGATTCGTGATCAGCGAGGCTGATCTCGCCATGAGAGGACCGGGCGAACTCTTTGGGTCGGTTCAAAGCGGCGTTCCGAGTTTTACGCATGCCCATGTCATCCATGATCGCGCCTGGTTTGAAGCGGCACAAGAGGATGCATCCGACATCATCCATTGGGATGATCCTCGATCCGTGCGTTTATGCAGGCAAGCTAAGGAATCAATCGATTCTTTCGTATTCGATTGATTTATGATATACTAGAGTCCATATAAGAGGTGAGAACATGATTCGAATTGGGATTGATGCTATGGGCGGTGACTATGCACCGAAAGAACAGGTGGAAGGAGCGATGCTCGCCATCGAACGACTGACAGATATCGAGATCAACCTCTACGGTAATCCTGTGGAAATCGACACATATCTCAAAAAAAACGAGCGTATTCACGTCATCGATGCACCTTATGTCATCGATATGGGCGAGAAGAATCCGATCAAAGCCATCAAAGACCATCCGGAGTCTTCCATGGCCAAAGCGCTTTCGAGTTTGAGAACGCATGAAAATGATGTCGTGATCAGCAGCGGGGCCACCCAAGCGTTGATCGCGGGCGCGCATATTCTCGTTCGACGCATGCCCGGGTTCAAACGGACGGCGATTGCCCCGGTGATTCCTTCAATCAGTGGGAAAGAGACCATTTTGCTTGATGCGGGGGCGAATCTCGAAATTCGACCGGAACATATGTTGCAACAGGCGTATTTTGCGGTCGTATATGCGCGAGAGGTCCTCGGAAGGCCGAACCCGAGTGTCGGATTGATCAATATCGGCACGGAAGAGGGCAAAGGCAGAGACATCGATAAGGAAGTGTTCGTTTTATTCAAACAGACGGATCTTTTCGATTTTGTCGGCAACGTCGAGCCGAAAATGGTCCTCGATCCACCCTGTGATATTTTGATCAGTGATGGATTCACGGCCAACATCGTGATGAAGACGATGGAAGGCACCGCGAAAGGGATGGGGACAATTCTGAAGCAAGAATTGACCAGAACTTTCTTCGGAAAAATCGGAGCTCTGCTCGCAAAAAAAAGACTTCAAGCGTTCAAGACCGCGATGTCGCCGGAAGAGGTCGGCGGCGCGTTGATTTATGGTTTGTATCGCCCGGTCATCAAAGCCCAGGGAGCATCCAAAGCCTATGGATTCTATAACGCCATCCGTCAAGGCGCACTGATTGTGCGCAATGAAGTATTTCCCAAGGTCGAGGCTTTTCTCGCGCAGAATCGGGGGGTCGAAGATGGGGAATGATCTGCTTCATGAGTTGGAAGAACGGTTTCAACTCAAGTTCAACCGATTCGATCTGCTCGTCCAAGCGATGACACACGCTTCGTATGCCAATGAACATGACACGGTGAGCAACGAGCGTCTGGAATTTTTGGGCGATGCGGTGCTCGATTTGGCTGTTGGCAAATTCCTTTTCGATCACTTGGATGAGCCGGAAGGCGTTCTGACGAAGAAAAGAGCGCAAGAAGTGTGTGAAACCAGCTTGTATCAATATGCCAAAACGATGGATTTGGGACGTTATCTGTTGCTTGGGAAAGGTGAAGACAAGAGCGGTGGACGGGATAAACCCGCAGTACTCGCTGATGCGTTTGAAGCGTTTCTTGGAGCGATATTTTTGGACAAGGGCTACAATGAAGTCATGAAGGTGCTCGACAAAGTGGTTTTCCCCGCGATCAAAAGAAACGTTCACGAGGACGATTCCGATTTCAAAAGCAAGCTTCAAGAACTCGTGCAGTCCGATAAACGGACATTGGAATACGTGATTATTTCCGAGTCTGGGCCCGCGCATGAACGCGCTTTTCGCGCGCGCGTCTATATGGATGATGTCATCATCATGGGCGAAGGCGAAGGAAAAACGAAGAAAGAGGCTGAGCAGAACGCTGCGAAAGCGACTTTGGAGAAATTGGCTTCAGGAAGCTCGGGTCAGGGGGAAGAATGATGAATTACTCGCTCTTAAAGAAGTTGATCGAACAAGGAATCGTCGATCATTCCAAACTCATACTGAACAACTTCCGCGCCATCGGTTTGACCGAAGTCGAGGCATTCATTCTGATTGAGTTGTTCAACCAACTGCAGAAAGGGAGCACATATTTGAGTACGACCAAGTTGGGCAAGCAATTGAGCGTCTCGAAAGATGATTTGTTCACTTTGCTCGAAGGACTGATCCAACGGCAATATATATCCATTTTTCTGCGCAAGAACAAGGAAGGCAAGGACACCGAGTTTTTTACGTTGGACGGAACGCTAAAGAAAATCGTGGAACAATATGAAATTCAGGAACAGGCGGAGATTCTCGATGATAAGAAAACGGACCAAACGCCGCATGAGACAGTCGTGAATCTCATCGAGGAACAGTTTCAGAAACAGCTCAAGCCACTGGAGATCGAACTGATCCAGAAATGGCTTGAGGATGATCATTTCAGCTTGATTGATATCAGAAAAGCCTTGCTCGACAGCGTGAAAGCGGGGAAATTTAGCCTCAGTTATGTCGATAGTATCTTGATCAAACGCCGGACGAAGGCGAAGAAGTCGACCGATGTCACGTATCAAACCGAAAAATCAGAAGCGTTGAAGACATTTTTTGATTCATGGGACAAATGATGCGTGATCCAGATCAAGCGCGCTTGTTTTTCGAAGAAATCGGTAAGCTTTTTCCTGAGGCTAAATGCGAGCTCCATTATACGAACAACCTCGATTTGCTCGTGGCCATCATCCTGAGCGCGCAAACGACCGATGAAGCGGTGAATCAGGTCACTCAGAAGCTTTTTAGTCGCTACCGCACGCTTCAGGATTATGCAGAAGCATCTTTGAGCGATCTTGAAGCAATCATCCTTTCGATTGGATTGTACCGTTCCAAGGCTCGGAATATCCAATCGATGGCGCAGAAGGTGCGAGATGATTTTTCTGGCGTAATCCCTTCTGTGCAGATGGAACTTGAAAGCCTCCCGGGTGTGGGAAGAAAAACCGCAAATGTCTATTTGGCGGAATGGCATCATGTGCCACGGATCGCTGTCGATACCCATGTGAGGCGCGTCTCGATCCGCTTGGGTCTCGCGTGTGCGGAAGACTCTGTCGCCATGATAGAAAATCGATTGATGACCCAATTTCCGGAAGCGGATTGGATTATGTTGCACCATCGTTTGATCTTTTTCGGCCGTTATTTTTGCAAGGCAAAAAAGCCGGAGTGTCTGAACTGTCCGCTATACGATGTCTGTACAGATCCGGTATTCAAGCGCTGAATATCGAATCGATAGTGTCTTGAGAACAGGCAGCGCACGATTATATTTTCCGCGTTTATCTGTCTCCCATAACAGATTATTCCAAGGGATTATTCACTATTCCTTGGATTTTTTCAATTTCTTTTTTGGTTCATTTATGACTTTTTTGCGTATAATTCTTTATGAACGCTATCATGGAATAAATCATGAAGCAGAGATGCATGGGGGATGATAAAATGATTCGAAAGTTGAGCAATGAATTGAAACGCAGGAAAGAACAGCGGTGTCATTTCTATTTTCAGGGTATTGGCAACACCATTCGCAAGCGCCGTCTTGAACTCGATTTAACTCAAGAAGCATTGGCTAAAGGGATTTGTTCTAACACCTATATCTCGAAGATCGAGAATAATGCGATTGTGGCAAATAAGGAGAATTTGTACTTGATTATGGAACGTATGGATATGCCGTATGAAACGATTGTATTTCCCGAAGAGATGGTTGAGATTCTCGATCGCTCATTTCAGTGTTTTTATGAGAAGAACATTGAACATTATTCTCTGCTCATGGAGGATATCCAACGTTATCATCTTGGAATATTGGTTCAAATCGCAAAACTCGGGTACTATGTCTTGTGCGGGCACATTCCCGAAGCGAGGAGCATCTATGTGGACATGTTCCGATACCTCAGCTCGCTTGAGGAGCATGGTTTGAGCATTTTCATCATCTACGCGATCCAATACAATATCATGATCATGGATTTTGCGGCTGCACGCAAAATCATCCAGATGACGCAAAACACCTTTTTTCAAGGTGATTCGATTCTTGCGATGTATCATTTCAGTCAATATGTGGTCGATGGTTTTCAGTATCGATTCAGTCATGCCAGAATGCATCACGATGTGGCGCAACTCATATTGAATGCGCATCATAATACGCTTCGGTTGAAAGAACTCATGAGTTATTACAACATGTTTTTATTGTTTGAAGGCAATATCCACGAGGTCGATGTGAATCTCGATATCTGCGCATCGCTGAACCCAATTCAAAAAAATCTCTATCTGCTCATGTTTTTATCCAGTGGAGTTGAGACCTATCCGAAATTGTTCGACCCCAATCAGAACGCGCCGTTATATCCGGACTGTCTCGTGTTTTTGGGGTTGCGGGCGATGAAAGAGTCACACGCAGATCGCCTGAAAGATATTCAGGATCAGATTGATGCTTTCCAAGCCATCCATCCGACCACAATCGATTACAAGAGGTGGTTGGATGTATCGCGCGATCCTCAGAAAGGGTCATTCAAGGATTTTATCGTGCAAAAAGTACTTCCCTTTTATGAATGCCACCAACTGTTTTTCGTCTATCATGTGATGACTCAAGAAGCAGTCACGAGTTTTCGTGCGAGCAAACGGTACAAAGACGCACTCGTATATCAAGAAAAATGTATGACATTTCTGGAACACATGCAATAAAAAACACTGAGTCTTGTGCAAGACTCAGTGTGGATCATAGGCCGTCATGACTTTGCGTGCCAGGGTCAGATAATGAATGCCGATGGGGCTTTCAGGGGGGAAGATGGAATTGTGTGCGTCATCGGGGAGACCGATGGGGATTTGGTGGATCAGAGGAATCAAGAGTTTATCCGCCACCATTTCTCCTCCGCCAGTGCCGAAGATGTAATGCTTGGTATCATCCACTTCATAGTAGGACATATTTTCGATGACGCCCAACAGGTCTTGTTTGAGATTCACCGCTGCGAAGCCTGCTTTGATGGCGATATGGGCAGCTCCGGGATGCGGTGTGGTCACAAGCAACACTTTGATATCCGGCACGAACCGACTCACATCCATCATGACGTCTCCGGTGCCTGGTGGAAAATCGATGAGCAGATAATCGAGATTCTGACTCCAAAGGGTGTCTTCGAAAAAGATTTTGAGGACTTTTCCCAAGAGTGGACCGCGCCACATCAAGGCGCGATCTTTTTCTACAAAGAACTCGGTGGACACCATTTCGATGCCATCCTTGATTGCAGGGTATATCTTCTCATCGGGTGTCCCGATGAGCTCTTGTTCCTTGAGGTCGAAGATCTTCGGCAGGTTCGCACCATAGATATCGGCATCAATCACGCCGACTTTCTTCCCCAACGATGTCATGGCATAGGCAAGGTTCGCTGTGACGGATGATTTTCCGACGCCTCCTTTGCCTGAAATGATGCCGACGATGCGTACTGTCTTACTCAAAGCGGACGGACGGACTTGCTCGTATTCTACGAGCACACCTTTGAAACCCAAATCAAGTTTGATGACTTTGGCCAATTGTCTTGAAAGCTGGCTCGTGGTTTCGGTGTTCTTCTTGCCGACTTCGATGATGAGGACGACCGTATTTTTTTCTTCGTCGATGCCGATGTGTTTGATGGCGTTCAACTGCGCCAAATCTTGGCCCCGGGAAGGATCAACGATGGTCTCGATGGCAGTCTTGATTTCTTGGATGGTCATGAGGATCAACTCGCTTTCACAGAATCATTCATTTCTATTATACTCGTTTTTAGGGATACATCCAGCAATATTACCTCGAAGATCGTAAATCGCTTTACACATACATGAAGCAACGCTATAATGATGATGAATAAGGGAGGCGATGATCGATGATTCGTTGGCTGTTGAAACGCTATGTGCCTTTGCCCAAAATAGTAGATGCCCAGCGTATCCTTTGCGTGGGTGCTCACCCCGATGACATTGAAGTCGGAGCGGGTGGAACAGTCGCGCATTTGACCCGAACGGGGAAGGAAGTATGGTTTCTGATTATCACCGATGGTGGCGCAGGCAGCAGCAATCCCGACCAATCACGCCAGGCACTTAAAGAGATCAGATCGCAAGAAAGTGCCCAAGCAGCAGCTAAACTCGGCGTGAAAAAGGTGATTGAACTCGGATTTCCCGATGCAGGCATATATGACAAATTTCAAGTGGCACAACAGATCGCCAAGGTCATCGTATCCTTCGATCCCGATCTAATCATGAGTCCGGATCCCAGTTTGGCTTCGGAATTTCATCCCGATCATATCATCGCCGGCGAAGCCGTCAAGGTCGCACTGCTTTGGGCGGGATATCCGCTGGCCTATCGCCAGCAAGTCGGCGATATCGCCGATGTGCCCGCAAGTCATTTTCGGTCTCGAACGTGCGCGTTTTTTTTCACCGCTCGAGTGAATCAACGCATTCGTTTTTCGGAGGAAGACCGCCTGCGTCAAAAACAAGCCATCAAGGCGCATCAAAGTCAGTTCTCTGATGGGAGAGAACGAGAGATGATTGATCGTTATCAACGGCTCCGATCAATTGGGTTTGGCAATTACGGAAAGGGCGGTACAGAAGGGTTTTTCGTGCTTGGTGGCGTACACCAACACTGCTTTCCTGAAGTCAATCGCTATTAGTTGATACTTCTTGACTTTGCAAAAAAAACCAAGTATAATTGACTTGCTGCGCCGAGGTGGTATCATGAAATGGACGATTCAGGCGTTAAAAAAACGCCTCCACCAAAACACCGATTTTTCCTATCAGTGTGACTATCGTCAGTATCTTGACCCCCAAAGTGATTTGGTGGATGTGTCATTGGTTCAAGTGACAGGGAAATTCGGTTATATGGAACACGAGGATCGCTTTGTATTTGATCTCAGTATTCGGTCGAATTTGACGATGCTATGTGCGGTAACACTCGATCAAGTCGATGTTTCGCTTGATTTTGAGACGCGCTTGGAATTCTCTTCCCGAGTGACGGATGACAATACCTTGCCGATTGAGGGAATCACCATCGATTTGAATCCGTATGTTTGGGCGGAAATCCTGGTTGAGAAACCAATGCGAGTATTGGGACCGAACGCATCATCCATCGATTTCAGTGGTTCAGACAACACTGATGTTCAGGATGAGCCGATAGCCGAACATCCGTTCGCGGCACTGAAACCCACAAAATGAATGCATAGGAGGTGAAATCATGGCTGTACCATTCCGTAAAACAAGCAAATCTGTCAAACGCAAACGTCGGACTCATTTCAAATTGAACGCACCGACGATGGTGGTGTGCTCCAATTGTGGAGAATTGACTTTATCGCATCAAGTATGTAAAAAGTGTGGATTCTACAAAGGAAAACTTGTGAAAGAACCCAAACCCGAAAAAACCGAGAAAGAATAGAAAAGAAAAGAAGCGCTGAAGGTATCAGCGTTTTTCTTTTTCTGAATGTCTGGGATTATGATATAATAGCACCGGTGATAATAATGGATAACCATGTTTCCGTCTTGCGTGATGAAGCCATATCATATTTGAATATTCGCCCAGAAGGCACTTATGTCGATATGACATTGGGGGGCGGGGGTCATAGTGCGGAAATTCTGAAGCGCTTGACATCTGGAAGGTTGTTTGCATGTGACCAAGATCTCTTTGCAATCGCTCGGGCCAAAGAGGTGCT
>JBAZGL010000031.1:0-9230 GCA_041652855.1 Candidatus Izemoplasmatales bacterium | reverse complement strand
CCCGACGATTACCATTACCAATGTAGCGACATCCACCCTAGCACGGGAAGCCGACCGCTTTATCGAGATCCATGCGGGTCCGGAAATCGCGGTAGCTTCGACAAAAGCTTATGTCGGACAAGTGACAATCCTCGCGATTATCGCCTATCAATTGGCTCCACATAAGCCGTTTTCGCTCGCACGCGAGTTATCGCGCCTCGCTGTCGCCATGGATGCGATCATCGACAAGCGTGATTATATCGGCAGAATTGTCAGCGATAAACTCACCCATAGGAACTGTTTCTATATTGGTAGAGGTTTGGACTATTTCACGTGTTTGGAAGCCGCATTGAAGTTGAAAGAGATATCCTATATTCAAACAGAAGGGTTTGCGGCCGGCGAACTGAAACACGGAACGATCGCACTCATCGAAGAAGGCACGCCCGTTATCGCTTTGATTTCCCAGAAGCGAATCAATCATAATACCCGGGCGAACATTCGCGAAGTGTTGAGCCGTGGGGCTGAAGTAATCGTGATTTCATTGACGGACGTATCGGAAAGCGCAGACCAGGTCATCCTCATGGATGTACATGAGATGTTATCGCCATTATTGATGGTCATTCCCACACAGTTGATCGCTTTTTATTCCGCGCTTCATCTCAATCGTGATATCGATAAGCCTCGGAATCTGGCTAAATCTGTAACGGTTGAGTAGGCATTGAGGATGGGAAGATATTTTGGAACCGATGGGATTCGCGGCAAAGCTTATGATTGGATCACCCCTGAACTCGCATATTCGGTAGGAAGAAGTCTCGCGCTTCTCGTCAATCCCTTGCTTGTGATCGCGCGCGACACACGCGAATCTGGCCCCATGATTGTCGAAGCATTGACCAAAGGTGCGCTTGAGTCAGGTATTTCTGTCATCAACTACGACGTCTTGCCGACGCCCGTCTTATGTTACCAAAGCGAAATCAAACACGCACTTGGCGTCATGGTGACCGCGAGTCATAATCCGTATAAAGATAACGGAATCAAGGTTTTTGCCAATGGGAAGAAACTTTTTCCCGAACAAGAAGATCTCCTCGAGCAAGTGATCTCGGGCACAGTTGACCTGACGAAACCTCTGCGTTCCGGACGCATTCGTGAAGCAGACGATCCGATCCCTTCATATCTTGCACTCATGGATTCCTTTGCTCCGGTGATCACACGCAAGGTCGTATTCGACTTGGCGAACGGTGCCACTGTTCGCACGGCAAAACACGTCTTTCAAGATCGTATCAAAGACGCGGTATTCATCGGTCATCATCCGAACGGAAAAAACATCAATCTCGGTGTGGGCTCCACCCACATGGAAAAGATACAGGAATATGTTCGAAATAACGGCTGTGATATCGGTTTCGCATTCGATGGCGATGGCGACCGAGTATTGTGTGTGAATCGCGAGGGATCATTGATTGATGGTGATCGGATGATCTATCTGCTCGCATGTGCCCTCAAAGATCAAGGAATGCTTTCGCACAACACAGTCGTCTTGACAAAGATGAGCAATCTTGGTATTATCAAAGCGCTCAAGCACAAAGGAATCGACTGCATTGAAACACCTGTCGGAGACAAGTATGTCCTCGAAGCAATGGACCAGGGTGGTTATGTGCTTGGTGGCGAAAATTCTGGACATATCATCAATCGCTCCTACCTTTCTACGGGCGATGGTGTTCTGAATGCATTGGCCATTCTCTCCCTTCTTGAACAAAAATCCCAATCCATTGATGATTTATTGGAGCCGGTGCATCTGTATCCGGAAACACTGAGCAATCTTCGCGGTTATGACCCCGCTGTTTTAAAGCGCGAGTCTGTCAAAAAAATCATCCTCGACTTGACTCACGCGTTGGGATCGGAAGGTAAGATTCTAGTACGACCGAGCGGAACCGAACCCCTCATTCGCATTTTGGTTTCCGCCCAGACCCAAGCACAAGTTGATCATGCGATTCACTCGATTGAAACAGCCATCAAGGCTGAAAGTCAGATAAATACATCGCCTTTGTGAAGGGAGATTTCATGAAAAAATACGCCATCATACTCGCTGCCGGTAAAGGCACGCGTATGAAAACCGAGTTGCCAAAGTGCGCATATCCGCTACTGCGTAAGCCCATGATCGCCTATATCGTGGAAAACATCGTCAACAGCCATTCAGTCGACGAGATCATCGCGGTAATCGGACATAAGAAACAAGTCATAATGGATATCCTCGGAGAACATGTCAAATACGCCGTCCAAGAAGAGCAACTGGGCACGGCGCACGCCGTCATGGTGGCCGAGCCATTCATCATTGATCCCGAAGGTGACACCGTCATTCTCCCCGGGGACATGCCGCTCATCGATTCTTGCGTGATCGAAAAAGCCTTTCATGAGCATCAAGATCGACGCCACGATCTGACACTCGTCACCACCAAGGTAGATGATCCGGAAGGTTACGGACGCATTGTCCGGAATGATTCGGGTTACCTTGAAGCGATCATCGAACATGTCGAGGCGAGCTACTCCCAACGCACCATCAATGAAATCAACACGGGCATCTATATTGTCAAGAATGCCATCTTGTTCGATGCACTGAAGAAAATCGACAACAACAACTCGCGGAAAGAGTACTATTTGACCGATATCATCCAGATTCTCAAAGGAAGCAACCATGTCATCGGGACGTATTATCTTCGCGAATCCTATAAAGCCATGGGCGTGAATGATTTATATGCCTTGAGCATCGCTGAGCAAAAGCTTCGGCTTTTGATCAATCAAAAACTCATGCTCAAGGGCGTGGCGATGATCAACCCGGAAACGATCACGATCGGCCATAATGTCATTATCGAAGAAAATGTCATAATTCACCCGAACACGTATATCACGGGTAACTCAGTTATTCATAAAGGCGCACAAATCGGTCCGAACACAGAAATCCATGAAAGCATCATCGGAGAAAATGTCGTCTGCAAGCATTCGCTCGTGTATAATTCGACCGTTCACAAACATACGACGGTCGGGCCATTCGCACACCTTCGTGATGGCGCGAACATCGGTGAGAACAACCGCATCGGCAATTTCGTCGAAGTCAAGAAGTCCAGCACCGGCAACCATACCAAAGCATCGCATTTAGCATATATCGGTGATGCGACCGTGGGTAAGAATGTGAACTTCGGTTGCGGATCGATCACGGTGAATTATGACGGTAAAAACAAATATCAGACTTTGATCGGTGATGATGTGTTCATCGGATGCAACGTCAATTTGATCGCACCGATCCGTGTTGAAGACAATAGTCTGATTGCTGCCGGATCCACGCTTAACAAAAACGTTCCCAAGGGTTCATTAGCCATAGCCCGGGCATATCAAGTCAATAAAGAGGATTATATCAACCGCAAAAAAAATCACTCGGATCATGAATAAACATTTTTCTTGACTTATTGCATGTTATTCGCTATCCTATTGAAGGATAAATAATCGTAGACAGCAGAAGCCCCACTTCTCACCTGATTGATTGAGTCAATAGGTCATGCGCTACTTGGAAACTCGTTTGATTTTGCGTAATGGTGGGTGTCTTCTACGGCACCCATTTTATTTTATTCATTTGAGTCATATAGGAGGCGTTAGTTATTATCTACACAAACATGCAACGACCCGTCCGCAAGGATGAAACCCCGATTAACGAAGAGATTCGTTTGAGAGAAGTCTTGTTGATCGGTTCAGACGGGACCCAGTATGGAATCACACCCACACGAGAGGCGTTACGCATCGCACAACAAGAAGGTCTCGACCTTGTTTTGGTTGCGCCCAATGCGAAACCACCGGTATGCAAGCTGTTGGATTACCGAAAGTATCGGTACGAACAACAACGAAAAGCCCGCGAAGCGCGGAAAAACCAAAAAATCGTTGATATCAAGGAAATCCGCTTGACCGCAACCATCGACAAACACGATTTTGAAACAAAATTGCGGAACGGTTATAAGTTTCTTGATAAAGGTGATAAGCTCAAAGTCGCAGTCTGGTTGCCTTACCGTGCCGGAGAGATGCTGATCCAACAAGGGAAAGAAGTCCTGATTCGTTTTCGTGCAGGCTGTGAAGAAGTCAGCACGCTCGAAAAAGATATCGCCCACGAAGGCCGCTACCTCACGATGGGGCTTGCACCAAAGAAAAAATAATACCAAGGAGAAAAATCATGCCAAAAATGAGATCCCATTCAGGGACAAAGAAACGTCTAAAAAGAACAGGAACGGGCAAATTGCAACGTTCAAGCACGTTCCATGGTCATTTAATGAGCCATAAGTCACCCAAGCAAAATCGTCAAGCACGCCGCAAAGAAACTGTCGGAACATCGGATCTTAAGCGGATCAAACATCAAGTTCCGTATTTGTAGGCTGAGGAGGAAAGAAAAAGGCCACGCGAAAAAAACACACCCGCCACGAAAAATCGTCGGAAGAAAATACTGAAATTAGCCAAAGGATACTATGGCGCAAAACACCTTTTGTTCAAGACCGCAAAAGAACAAGTGATGAATTCACTTGCCTATCAGTATCGCGATCGTCGCAGAAGGAAACGTGATTTCCGCAAATTGTGGATCACCAGAATCAATGCCGCTGCCCGTATCAACGAATTGTCTTATTCACGCCTTATCAACGGCCTGCAATTGGCGAATATTGAAGTCAACCGCAAAATGCTCGCGGACATCGCCATCAACGACGCCTCAGGATTCAAGTCGTTATGCGATCAGGCAAAAAAAGCATTGGATAAAGCCCAAAAGTAAGAAACATGCCCGTCTGACGGGCTTTTTTATTGGATATATGGAGAAAGAAAGATAAGTCATTGAAAAAAGGGGTGATATTTGCTAAAATGATAGATAAGCAAATTCACGAAATTACGAGCAAGAATCGACTAGGTGATTATATTGAAAACGTGCAAATTCATCCATGTATTTGGTGCATCCGGGTCAGGTTCTACCACCCTTGCGCGCGCCATAAGCGAACATTTCAGCTATCATTTCGTCGACACCGATGATGCGATATGGAAAAAAACAGATCCTCCCTTTTCTGTGCGCGCTTCTCGCACAGCCGCCATATCCTATCTCGAACAGGCCATCACGAATCATGACAAAGTGGTGATATCCGGTGCTTTTGTCGGTTGGGGAGATCAATTCAAGCCCATGATAGACCTTTTTATCTATCTCAACCTACCCTTACCGATTCGCCTTGAGCGGATCAAGAAACGCGAATTTCATCGGTTTGGTTCACGGATTCTTCCGGGTGGAGATATGTACCAGCAACATTTGGCGTTTTTGGAGTGGGTCAGTCAATATGATAATGGCGATCCTTCGATGCGCAGCCGAAAACAGCATGAGCTGTGGCTTTCCGACATCCATCAACCCATTATCCGAATCGATACTGAATCCACCATTCCACAACTCATCGAACGCATTCGTCCGTATCTAACCCTCACAGATGATATATACAAGGAGCACCTATGAACGATTATCTGGATCTTGGTATTAAAGGAATCACATCCGTTATTATCCTGTATTTTGCCTTCAACACCATCGTGCGCTATCACACATCCATCCGCGTCGAGACGCTGACGTTCTTAAGCGCGTTTTCGGTCGTCAACTTCTTTTATTTCGATCGCGTTATCGGCCTGACTTACTGGATCATCGTCGGTCTTATGGGTGTCGGATACGGAGCGCTACGACTCTATTTTTATCAAAAGCAAAAAGCGACTTACTTTCTCATCGGATTGCTCGATAAAGATCAGAGTGCTCTCTCAGAAGAACTGGAAAGCATTCGTCAAAACCTGAATGTCGCACAGACAAAATTCTATGTTTTACCGGAGAGACCCTATGTGGTAACCTTTATGAACACTCCGAGAGCGACGCAAAAAGCATATATGACGGCTTATGAGAAAGCCGTGGCCAGCAATCCGAAACCCTTCACGTTGATTCAGTACTTCAGTGTCGTCATCGCACTGATCCTACTTGTGATTATTTGGCGATATTAGGAGATAAGATGTCCAAAATCAACACGCACAAAATCATTTTTCCCAACGTCAATCCCAACCGATATTTTGGTATCGATTTTTTTGCGTCCCTGTTTCGCGGTTCACATCCGACGCGCAAATACTATTCTTCCCCTTCAGATATCGACCACCAGTACCAGCCTGAACCTATCACCCCTAAAGAGGACGTCGCTTTTTTGTTTCATCAGGAAATTTCTGTACTGAAGAGCAATCCCATCATCGGTGTGACCCAAAATCCTGATCCGTATGCCTCGTATAGCCAAGATCGCACATTGATGCGGGATATCTATCATAGTCTGATCCAGCACCAGATGGGGCTCTACATTGAAACGGCTTCTGATGAGATCATCAAAGATATGGATTTGCTCATCAAACTCAAAAATCAAGCTCCATTGATGGTGGCTGTTCCGATCGGCACCATCCACGACATCCTTCTTCAGAAACTCGAACCCGACAGTGAGCCTCTAGCGAATCAATGGAAACTGATTGCCAAATTGCGTCAGGAAGGCATTATCACCGGCGCGATCATGAAGCCCATGATTCCTTTCATCAATGATACAGAGGCCGACGTCAAGCGCTATGTCGATCAAGCGAAAGCGGCGAACTGCAGTTTTATCTATCCCACATTCGGCATCCATCTCGACCATGAACAAAGAGAGTCCTTCCTTGATTTGATCGGCAAGGAGCTTCCCGGACTCAAGAATATCTATATGGACACCTATGGACTCAAAAACGTCTGGACATCTCAATCACAAAAGATACTGAAAAAGGCTTTCGTGATTGATTGTAAGAAAGCCAAAATCCCCTTTGGCATGGGTGAAATCATCCGTTTAGTCCGTAAGTCTTCCAGCGTTCAGCTAAAACTCTTCTAGACAGAAAGGAGCGACCTATGGGTATTACGGATTTCATCCGAGAACACTGGCTGTTTCTGGCAATCGTTCTTGGTATGCTTATGTGTATCATCATTGTCTATGTCATCTATGTCATCAAGAATCATAGACCATTCGAACAACCGACTCCCCCTTCAACGCCTTCCAAAGTGACTCAAGGGGAGACCGCGATTTCGCTCCAAGACTTAATCGATCTTGAAGCGCCTCACTATTCAGATGATACCGACCTTTTCGATCAAAAAGTGGAGACGAACGCGGATGAAGAGGTGACCGGAATTCCGATGACGCACATCATCGAGAAATCCGATGTGCCTCAAGTGGAAGACAACCCTGTTCATGAACCGACGACGCCTATATCCGAAGAATCACTCACACCCGAAAAGCAGAAGGTTCAAAAAGCCGATCTCGGACCATATCATGTCCTGTTTCGCAAGGAAGACCGTCAGTGGTTTGTCAAGCGTGAAGGGTCGGACAAGGTGTTGCGTGTGCTGCCCAGCCAACGGGAAGCGATCGCCTTCGCGACTATCAAGGCGCTGACCCAAAATGAAAGTTTCATCATCCATAATCAAGACGGAAGCATCAAAAAGAGATAACCATATCGCGGCGCTGCTCAGCGTCGTTTTTTTTACAACAAAACACGGATTTCGATTGTTTATATAAGTGAAACAATCAAAGATATGTCCAAACCAGGTTCCGGGTGGTACAATAGTCTCATGAAAGGGTGAGACTATTGTCAAACCAACTGAACCGCTTGGTACGCCAACTTCAAGCTGGCGACCCATCCGTTTTCGACCAAATCTATCATTTGACCTATCGGAAAGTCTTTTTTGTCATCGTTCCGATTCTGGGTGATCGCTCTCTCGCAGAAGACATCATGCAAGACACCTACATGCGCATGCTGGAAACCCTGCACTCATATAAAGAAAAGAATTTTCTTGCGTATCTGATCACCATCGCCAAAAATTTGGCGATCAATGAATATCATCGACGCAAACGATTCGAACCAACGGAAATGATGGATGATGATCTGACACACTATGGATATGATCAACTGATTGAGACTTCGCTTGTGCGAGAGGAAATCATCTGCGAAGCGCTTTCGATTTTAGAACCCACAGAGAGAAACATCGTGCTCTTGCACGACGTAGAAATGCTGACGCATCGAGAAATCGCTTTAATCATGGACAAGCCCCTCGGCACAATCACGTGGATGTATGCGCGGGCAGTCCAAAAAATCAGAAAACTCATCCGGGAGGAGTAGTCATGCGTTATCGCCAATTTAAGAGATTACTTGCGGAAGAAATCCGCTTTGATGTGCCGAGCAATGATTACTTGCTCAACCACGTCCATGAATTCTATTCTCCATCAACAACGCCTCAACCACAACTTTGGAGACGCTTTTTCGCCGCAATGTTATCCTTTTGCACGTTGTTACTCGTGGGATGGTTCATCTATGGATACCATACACCATTCGCAGTGATTACACTGGAAATCAATCCCGCTGTCGAAATCACAATCAACCAGTTTCAGCGCGTCATCCGTGTGGATGGAATCAATGAATCCGGAGATCAATTGATCGCACAAGTCAAACACAGAGGTTCGCTCAACAGCGTGCTTCAATCGATGATTGAAACCGGTGAAACGCTTGGATTCATTGATGAAAGCGGTGATTATGCCCTCCTAGGTATCCGTGCTAATTCGTATCAAAGCGAAACGAAAATCACCACATATCTGAATCAAATGCTCGAATCTCCTTCGATCACATATGTCATTCTCCAAAAACATACCGTCACGGAAGAGATTCTCTATTCGGGATTCGCGCTCGCTTCTTCCAATTACAGAGGTGACGGGCAAGCCGCTCCTGCACAAACCCAACCTGCGACTTATTATCCCTATATCGGTGCGAGTCCCGATTTTGAGTCAAACTTTGATTCAATCATCAATGATGAGTTCGAAATCATTCAAACTTATAACGAAGTCGATTTTATCACCTTGGCCGAACAATTGCATTTGACAGAGGCACGGCTACAGTTATTGATGCAGATCATGGTTCAGGAAGATGCCTATCCATCCATCAGTACGCTGATTGCGCTGAACCAACTCGATCTAAGTGAACTGATTGAGCGTTTTATGAATCCTGATAATCCTGAGTAATGTGATATTCAACCAAATAAATCAATAAAATCAAAGCACGCCTCTTAGGGCGTGCTTTCAAATTCCAATGGATTCTTTTTTCGGTAATATCTCCCCGCGACTGCATATATGATGATGAAACCGATGATTACGAGAAGTAATAGCGGAATCATGTGC
>JBAZGL010000030.1:0-9330 GCA_041652855.1 Candidatus Izemoplasmatales bacterium | reverse complement strand
CCGAGCATCCGGATGGTTTGACCGAGAGCCACCTTTGATGTATGCTTGAAGGCATCATCGACAAAGGCACTCGCTTTGAAGATATCGACATCGCCAGACCATGCATTCAGCCCGGCATATGCGATGGGAAGCAATGACATCGTCCATGGTTGCGGATGCGAAAAATCTCCCCAATCCGTGAGGATGATTCCCGTTTGATTGAATGATTCCACCGTGTTGATGGCATGGTCGATCGATGCCACCATGTCTTGGTTGCGACCGAGAAACGCATTCCAGGTATTGGTTCCCGGCGCACATAAAAAGGGGATCTTTTTTGTGTTCATCTGACGTGCAAGCACGGAAAAATCATAATGACGGTCATATCCCCAATCGACGATGATACTGCGCTTGTCGAACCAGGAAAGGACTTCAGGATGACTCTTGATCACATCGCCCCAGATCAGCGGGGTTTTCCGATGCAATCTGGCTTCTTCGAGCAGACCGGCCATGTAGGTATAGTATACATGGCCCTTGCCAAACTTCTGAACATTTTCACGGCTCTTGCCCTGCCCGAGTTCAAAGGGTTCATCGCCATTTAGATGGATGAAGGGACTGGCTGAGATATGAGACACATCATGGATCAACATCTTTGCCAAACGCTGACTTTCGGGATCCAGAGGATTCAGAGTGGATGGAGCAAAGGGATATCCTTGGATGGTATATCCGCTTTCAGACTCCGCCAAATGGCGAAAATGGGGTAGTTCAAGCCAAGCGGTCATATGGCCGAAGGTATTGACATTCGGCACGAGGTCGATACCACGATCGTTCGCATATCGTTCGAGTTCCAGCCATTCCGATTCTGTCATCGGATTATCGTAGGGCAGATTCGGAAATGATGGAAACCGGTAAGGAAAGCCTTCGATATAGAGCTCGAGATGATTCATCCGCACCCGCATCATGAAATCGCATATCGCTTTCAGCGTCACCATGGATGGCAGTTTGTCCCTACTGATGTCGACCATCAGACCGCGGAGTTTCAATCTAGGTCGTTCAAACAAATCACAGAGTGAAAAAGCATGCGGAGACACCTTTAGTTCACCGAGTCGTATTAAACCGTAGATCAGGCCGGACTCATTGCCGTACAGAAGTTTGATGCCTTGTTCGGTGACAGATAAGTGGTAGCATTCTTCCAAAATGTCGGATTGATGGATGATTTCAAGGTCTTTCTCTTCGTCTCCGACTTCAATCCAAGGTGAAAATGATGAGAGGATCGCATCTGTGACACGGTTCATTCCCTTGATCTTGAAAGGGGGTTCATAACGATAGACTTGGGATTCGCATGGATCACGTTTCATAGTATTTTGCCCACCTGGATGATATTTTGGTCGGTAAGGGAGTAAAGATACGCCGCAACCGGTTTATTCAACATGCGTTTGATATATCGCTTGTAGCCTTCAAGTTGCTGGATATAGGCTTCATCATCCAAGTGCTTCAACTTATAGTCGACGATGACGACATAGTCTGGATATTCCACCAACAAATCGATGACACCCGAGAACATGTCTTTGTCGATCTTTGTGGTGAACGCATATTCCTGATGGATATT
This sequence comes from Candidatus Izemoplasmatales bacterium, assembly GCA_041652855.1. Lineage (GTDB taxonomy): Bacteria > Bacillota_I > Bacilli_A > Izemoplasmatales > Hujiaoplasmataceae > JAAYZB01. Next base: position 7,745 of record JBAZGL010000030.1, on the reverse strand, counting down.
ATCCGGCACACCTCCGGCAAACGCGGGGCTTTCGAGCAACGGTTGTACGCTGGACAGCATACTCTCGTCTTCTTTGAGATCGCCACCTTTGAAATAGCCGAAGAAATCGAAATCCTCAAGTTGTCGATGAAACTCATTCCCTTTTTGAACCATCTGCCAACGATGATCATCAAGGATGCTCAGCGACGTCTTGGAATATGTTTTCGGAATCATGTCTTCTTCCGCGAACTCAAATGACTTGCGGGGGAGCGAGGTGGTTTGAAGGTCCTTCATGAGTGGTTGCTGCAACCTGACTTGCACCGGAGTATCCATCTCATGAAGCCAGGACTCGGGGATGTTGAGAATCGATAGGAGATCCGCGAATGATCGAGCTCGCTTCCTGATGTCCGGATCGATGAGCGATGGCTTTTGGTCGAGCACATGGTTTTCGGGCACAAACGTGCGTGGTAAAAGGAGAATTTGTTTCTCCTTTGCGCGCGTTAGTGCAACATAGAACAAGCGAATCCGCTCCGAAAGATAATCTTGCCGATTTTGTTCTTCGTGCAATGCATGGATGGCAGTGTTGAGAAATCCGTTTCGATAGGCCTTGGTGAACAATCCATAGGATGAATCAAAAACGAAGAACGCTTTGTTTTCCGTGTAATTGAATTGCTTGTACAAACCAGAATAATAACAAATCGGATACTCCAATCCCTTGGACTTGTGCATGCTTAAGAGTTGGACGCCTCGTTCTTTCGTTTGCGCAAGTGAAAAATCGATGTCGATGTCACGATTGTCGTGCAATCTGCGACAATATCGAACCCAATCATTGAACGTATACCAGTTCAAGGATCGGATCGTTTCATAGAAAAACTCAAGACGTTTCTCTCGAAGCTCGGGATGATCCAATCGATGAAGCAATCCCCAAATATTCGTCACTTGATAGATCTTCTCGCACACCGTTTCAATCGGGAGGAAAGGCACTGCTTCGCAGACGGTTTTGATATGCGAGCCCACAAGCGCCAACGCGGATGTCGGTGGCTCGTCGATCATCTTCTTGGGATTCATTTCGGGAAACGCGTGGAACAATCTGATGATTTCATCATCTTGAACACGGTACACGAACGATCGCAACAATCCCCATAGCGAAAAGCGAAAGAGATCCCCTTCATCATCGCCCAAATAGGCCGAGATGGCGTTGACAAAATGAATCACGAAGCGGATTTCTTCACTCGTTGAGAAAAGTTCCTCGGTGAAGACATCAACCATCAAGCCCGCATCCACTAGACACTTCTGGTATGTCTCAAACTCCGTTTTGCGATCCATCAAAATGGCAAAATCGCTCTGTTCTATGTGTCGCATTGAACCAAACTTCGGATCATAGACCTGGTCTTGGCGCGTGATCCTTCTTACGATGTCTGATGCGATCCAACGTGCTTCGATTTCGGCCTGAGAAATCCCTGGGTTGCCTTCACGATAACGATCCAAATCATAATAGATGATTTCAGGTTCGTATGAAACACCATTCTGAATATGGCGATTATATGCCTGGTTACCGCACATGAGTTCTTCGGAGTTTTGGTAATCGATACCACCGAGAGCTTCATCCATCCATTGGCTGAACATATGATTTGTCGCATCCAGTGCGGATTTGCGAGAGCGAAAATTTTCTCTGAGTTCAATCAGCGTCCCTTGTCCGTCTCGGGAGAAAGAATGGAGTTTTCGGATGAAATTTTTCGGGTTTGCGTTCCGAAAGCCATAGATCGACTGCTTCACATCGCCGACCATGAACACATTGTCATTCCCTAGCATCTCCAGAATGCGCTCTTGCAAATCATTCGTATCCTGATATTCATCAACCATGATTTCGTGGATTTTCCCGCGGTACTCCCTAAGCAGATCGGGATGGGTTTCAAAGAGTTGAATCAGCAGAATCATAATGTCTGAAAAGTGATAGAGCTGATGATCCTTTTTGTATTGCTCGAGATGGATCATATACTCCATTGTGAGTCGCACGACTTCCATGATCGTTGGTCTGGTTTCCAGGACATCTTCACGAAATGATGCGTCCTCACGCATATAAAACATCCCGAAGCGCTTCTTGAGTTGATCGATGCGTGCGCGAAAAGCGGTGTAGATGTCCTTGACACTTTCGTGAAAGCCATCTTCTTCTCCTCTTTTTCTGGGCATTTGCGGTTGTTTGAGATTCTGAACTTCCACAGCCAAGACTTCCAAAGAATCTTCCGAAAACACTATCTGATAGCTTCCGACGATTTGCTGGGCGAATGGTTTCGCCCGGGGATCGGTGCTTTGTTCGAGTATCGACAAGATCGCTTCATATGATTGCCTAATCTTCCGAACCTCATTCATGATCAAGGCATGAAAGTGCATCATAATTTCATCCAGTGCAGCGTTCGAAAGATAATGATGTTCATATTCACGTAAAATACGCATCCTGCCAGGATGGGTCTCAAGACCGCGAGCAAGCGACCCTATCGCTTCTTTGAGCATATCATCGTTGCGCGCGAACAGACGCGTGACCAAAGCCTTAAATGAATCTGAGGGATCTAGATAATGAGATTCGAATACATCGTTCAACGCCCATTCAGACGCCTCGTCGAGCAACACTCGATCGCTGATGGCGATATGTTTTGGCAAATCTAAAAGATAATGGTGATTCGAAACGATTCTCAAGGCAAACGCATCAAACGTCGAAATCATCGCTTCGTCCATCATGTCGCTTTGCGCTTTGAGTTCCGGGAGGAGGTTCAATGCATCTTTGATTCGATGCTTCATCTCAGATGCTGCCAGAGTCGTAAACGTCAGAATCACCAGTGAATCGAGCTGAATACCTTCTTGGAGCTTGCGGATCACGCGTTCGGTCAACACCGATGTTTTTCCGGATCCCGCACCGGCACTTACCAGGATGTTCCCGCCTTCATGCATGATCGCCTTCTGTTGGGAGGAAGTGAAATGGCTGATATCACGCTTCATCGTCTTCACCTGCCTCCACATCCTCTTCATCCGCGCTATGCGTGACATAACAAATACTGTCATATGGGCAATATCGACAACTTTTGGAGCGTGTTCCAGCAATTTTCGGTGGTTGAGGCCGAACGGAAAAATCGCCGGATACGATCCGATCGATCGCTTGATCAATCAGTGTAGCGACATGGCTTTCAAGATCATTCATCTCTTGGGGATTCACAATGCGTTGATTTTTATATAACCCACCATCCACTTTCCAGCGAACCCCCTTGATCCATCCTTCGGGAGCGAAGCGTTCGATGAGTTCTTTATCGCCGATGAGTCGTCCGTCGAATAGCATGACGTCTTTGATGGGCGTATCGGTTTTTGACGCTGAGATGCGACCGAGTGGCAAGGGCAGGTAAAAGATGCCGAAGATCGGTACGCGTTTGAATGATTCATTGTGGTGGAGCAAATACATATAGAAAGGCAATTGCACGTCCACACCCCGAGTGAAATCATCGATGTTGAAGGTCTTCTTTCCGGTCTTGTAATCCATCAGCACCATCGAAGGATGCTCACGTGTCTCATCGGCCATTATTCGGTCGATCGTTCCCTTGATGATGAACCTGGGGTGGGTATGCGCACGAAACGAGAAGGACCATTCATGAGCGACTTCGTGAAAACGTGTATGTTCATGAAACTCATTGAGCGTCCGATGGACATCTTTGAAACGTTGCATGAATGCTTCGAGAAACAAGCGATATTGCCCTTGATTTACATCAGGAGATTGGTCACGGAGACTTTCAAGCAATACATCGGATGACACATCATCCGGATTGATGGATTGTTCCAACAATCGATGAGCGATATTTCCAAACACCAGCTCGGGTGATTCTGTTTGAGGTTTTAATCTGAAAAGCGATTGAAGCAAAAATGCGAACGGACATTGATAGTACCGCGACAAGGACGTAGCGGAGAGCGTGATCGAGGGTTCAATCAACGCTGACAAGGTATCGCGATCGATTCCGGAAAACTGGAAATGGTAGGAGTCCAGTTCATCACGAAAGGTTTTCTCGTAGGTGGCATATTCTGCTTCAAGCGTACCGTAATGGATCATTTTATACCGCATCTTCGCATAACGAAGCCGATCAATATTCGGTGAATAGAATGCATGGTGTTCTGGAAAACGAGGTTCGCTATGGATCACTTGACGCCCTATTTCCAACTTGATGTGACGTTTCGGAATGCCTTTATCAACCCGGGACATCGTCAATATCAATCCAGGGATCACACGAAGCGTACTTTCCAGCTCCATGATTCTTGCTTGATATTTTTCCCTTTGACTAGGCCATTGGATCGCTTCTTGTTCGGACACTGACAACAAGGTCGTTGGTTTCGAGGCTTGGAAAAAATCCTCATTCACGTTCATCACGATGGACGTCTGATACTTCCGATTCGCTTGGAGATTCGGGAGCAACGCGATAGCGTCCGGACGAGATGGCGGAGAAATCACGGTTTGTTCTATGAGAAAGCGGAGAAAATCCGGATGCTTCAACAACCTTTCCTTTCCATACGTGTTAATCAGATCCAAGACTTTCATCCGCACAGGGAAGTCAGCGTTGTTGTGTGTCAGTAACGCTGCTTCAAAATCAGCAAATGCTTTTCGAGGATTCTCTTGAACGATTCTCATCCATTCAATCACAAACGGATAACGCGCGATTTGAACGGGACGCGCCACATGAACAGGAATCTTCGTATCTTCTAACATGCGTCGCAACGTATCATCATCGGTAGGAGTCGTATTCATGATCGCGATACTTCCGGGCATGGTGCCGCTTTCGAGAAGATTGATGACAGTACGATACACCATCATAATCTCTTGGTCTTTGTGCGCGCACATGAAATAAGGCACAGCGGAAATTTCGAGTTCATCGATGATACGCAATGATCCAATGTGTCGTTTAGCCCACTCGATCGGGATGTGGTTGATCCAGAATATGGGCCGTTTCGCCATGGAAGTCTGGGAGAAAAACGATACATGCTTTCTTTCCATCAGGTCCATTTTCATGTCGAGATAATAATCAATCCTCTTGGAAATACCGCGATGTTTCTCCTCGAGGTAATCGAGCATCCCGATGACATCGACGGCGTGGGGATAGGGGAGACGATACTTATCCTCCAAATAAAGCAATCCGCCATATCCCACCTGCGGGAGGAGATCTGCGGATTGACGCACACGGAAAGGGACGAGCTGACATTGCTCGCCATAGGCGTGTGATATCCGATCATGATCGATTTTTGATGACACTACAAGCGCGTGATTGGGAATGTCTTTCAATGCTTCGATGATGAAATTCATGCCATGTCCTTACCCATCGGTATGATGTGTTGGTATCTTATATGAAAGTACCATATTTAGCGGAAAATATCAAGGAACCTCAAAGAAAAGCATAAAGAAAAAAAGGCCCTTGAGAGCCTTTCTTTGCGACTTATTCGATGGAAATGTACTTTTTGGCTTTGACATTGGTTCCTTCTTTAGGCACGAAGAGCTTAAGGATACCTTTGTCATATGCGGCTTTGATGTCCTTTTCGGCGATATCATCACCCACATAGAACGAACGCGCAGCACTGCCCAGGAACCGCTCTCTGCGAATGAAATGACCATTCTGTGTCTCATCCGCTTCTTCAATCTTGGCCTCGACGGTCAGATAACCCTTGTCCAAACTGATCTTGATATCATCCTTGCCATAACCCGGTACATCGATATCAAGTTCATAGCCTTTTTCGACTTCCTTGATGTCCGTGCGCATGCAGCCTTGCGACGTGGGCATTCCATTACGATTGAAGAATCCGTCAAACAAGTCATCAAAAATCGATAAGTCATTCCTTCTTTTAATCAAACTGTTCATCATATAACCTCCTAGATAGAATAATTGGTTGGTTTAGCACTCGTTAACCTCGAGTGCCAACTTTATTATATCATATCTGTTAGCACTGTCAAGCGTCGAGTGCTAAATGTTATATGAAAACGTTTTCACATTGATGTCTCTCGATTGTTATGAATCCAGTGTCCTTCTTCCTTCGTTTCTTTCAGGCAAACATGATGATATGTGGGAAAAACATCAACAAGAACCCGATGGTGCACATGATGACGCCACCTGCGAGTTGCGCGTACTTGTGATACTTGGTTGATATCCCTGTGACTCTCAACGTGAACACGGCGATCATGAAGACGACGAGGTCGTCGAGGAGAAAGAAAAAGATGTAGATGAGGATATAGAGATAATATTCAAACGATGCGAGTTGGTTGTAGGCGAGAATTTGCGTGAATAATAGCGGTAACGCTGCCGAACACGCGACCTCGAGAATGTTCACGGAGACGGCAAGGATGATGATTCCGACCATCGCCGGGAGAAGATATTGAGTCGTGACGATTTTTTGGACTCGGTCAAAAATCCGACGACGCTGTTTCTCGTTTGTCACATCGCATCCTTCATCGCGCTTTTTCAGTTTACGCAAGAATCGATAGATCGAACCCAATCCGAAAACTAAAGCAAAACCCGCGATCAAGATGCGAATCCATGTGATTCCGGTCACGTATAAAGCGATGTTCAACCATGAGAACATGATGAAAAAATAGACGATCGCAGACGTGACGAGAAAAGTCAAACCCAATATCCACATCCGAACCCTGTTTTTCATTCCGACCAGCATGGTGATCAAAAACAATAAAATCCACATCGCACATGGATTGAAACCATCGACGATTCCAATGACAACGGCAGCGAGAGACAACGACAAAGAGTCGATCGGAACCGCGCCGATCAGCGGCAAGATGACGTAATCTCCAGGAGAAAAACGGATGCTTTCGATGAGTGAAGGATCGACATATTCCCCATCGATGATCATTTGGACGACATCGACATAATCCCCTTCGCAGTATCGGTTGTACAACGACACGATATCGACCTGGGTCTGCTCATTGTAACCCACTAGCATCACACCGCCGATGACAATCATCGGCGTCATCGCATGACGCTTCCCGAAAATCCGGCGAACTTCGTTGAACAAAGGGGTATTTTCCGCCATTTTGACATCATATGTACTTAATTTAAACCGCGGTTCATTGATGGCAAGCGCATCCAAAAAAACTCTGGCATCTTGACAATGCGTGCACGACTCGTCATAAAAATAATGAACGACGACCGGAGTTGATGCTTTGACTGGATGGATGAACGATATTCCGACAAGCATCAAGAATGTCGTTACTAACATAAGCCGCAAGATCCAACATTTCATACGGAAAAGATCCTTTGAAGCTCTTTGAGGGATTTCTCGCCGATGATGCGTTTCGTTTCTTGATGATTGATATAGACCACAAGCACCGGAAGCGTGGAGCCAATGGCAAATTCCTTGACGCGTTCTGGTTCTTCATCATAATCGATGATTGTGATATCCACATCTATCTGTTGCGCGAAAAAAGCCCGATATCGCTGAATCATGATCAGGCATGCGGGACACCATTTTGCACTAATGAGATAACACTTCATCAGCTAGCCACCTTCTTCAACACCGAGACGAATTGGTCGATATCGCTTTCGGTCGTGAGATGAGACAGCGAGATCCGTATGGATGACGTCGCACGCGCTTCATCTCGAGTCAGTCGAAAGACTTGATCTGAACGATGCAGTTTCGTTGCGCATGCGGTTTGAGTTGACACACAAATACCATGGTCGGACAACGCTTCTTGAATCGCTTTCGCTTCACGACCCAGAAGGCTGATGTTCACAATCTGT
>JBAZGL010000029.1:0-9457 GCA_041652855.1 Candidatus Izemoplasmatales bacterium | reverse complement strand
GATTTATACCCCCGGATACCATCCGGGGTTTTTTTATTGATCGCTTGGATGGAACGTATGCGATATGATATAATAGTCCGTAGGAGGGGAAACAATGCAGGGACTTGTAGGAAAATTCAAGGAAGTCCTCTACGCAGTACTTCCCGTAACGATCATCGTCATCATTCTACATTTCACTTTCACACCCATTGAATCCGGCATTCTCGGGCGTTTTTTTATCGGGGCATTATTTGTGTGGTTGGGATTAAGCGTTTTTCTGATCGGCGTGGACCTCGGAATCACACCCATGGGCGAATTATTTGGCAAAACCATCGCCAAAAGCAAAAAAATGATCATCATCATCTTGTCGGGAATTGGATTAGGCTTTCTGATCACCATCGCAGAACCCGATCTCCTCATTGTCGCAAAAACAGTTGAAACGATGACGAGATCAGCGCTGTCCCAATTCCTGATAGTCTTGACGGTTGCCCTGTTCATCGGGGTTTTCGTCGCCATCGGTATGGCGCGTATCCTTTTGAAAATCCCGCTCCATTTCATTATTCTCGGTTCATATATAATTCTTGGAATCCTGGCCTTGTTTATCGACGCAGACTTGGTTGGCATTGCCTTTGATATATCTGGTGCCACCACAGGCGCGATGGCTGTACCTTTTATTTTAGCGATCGCAGTCGGCATCGCCTCATTGCAGCGATCGGGAAAAAACTCGGAAAAAGACAGTTTCGGCCTCGTCGGAATTGCTTCTGTCGGAGCCATCATTGCTGTGCTGCTCATTTTGGCCATCCGTCGCCCCGACACCACCCAGGCCGGAATCGAACTTCTGACTGAAAGCCACCGTTTTTGGGATGTCGCCAAAGAAGCGTTGTTCGCACTCGGTCCGATCTTCATTCTATCGATATTAGGAAACATCTTCTTCTTCAAACTCAGTCGCCGCAAGTTCAGGATAATTCTCTTTGGATTTCTCTTCACCTACATCGGTTTGACCTTGTTTCTCTTTGGTGTTTACTCAGGGTTCCTTGAAACCGGTAGAGTCCTCGGGAGTGGTTTGTCCAGCCAATCGAATGTTCTCGTGATCATCACGAGCTTCGTCCTCGGCGTCTTGGCCATCCTTGCCGAGCCCGCAGTCTATATTTTGACTCAGCAGATCAATACCGTGACCGCAGGTTCCGTGTCAAAACCGCTCGTGATCGCAGGGCTTGCACTGGGTGTGGGCGGTGCACTTGTCCTTAATTATCTAAGATTCCAGATCGACGGCCTCGCCTTATGGCATATCTTATTACCGGGTTATGCCCTCGCGCTTGGACTGATGTTTCTAACGCCAAAATTGTTCGTCGGTATGGGTTTTGATGCCGGCGGGGTCGCGAGCGGCCCGATCGCCGCGACTTTCATCTTTGCGTTTTCCCAAGGCATTGCCTATGAAAATCAAGGGGCATTACTCCTCAAAGATGCCTTCGGGATGATCGCTCTCATCGCGCTTGTCCCAATTCTCATGGTCGAATTGCTCGGAATTCTCTATAAAATCAAAGCGAAACGGGAGGTGAAAAGGAATGCATAGTCCATCGCTAAACCATGCCATCTACGTGGCAATTGTCCCGGAAGGCCGTTCGCACAAAGTCATCAAATGCGCGAGATTACACGGGCTCAGCGGCGCAACGGTTTTTCAAGGAATCGGCAGTTCCTGTCGCGGTCTTCTTCACTTTTTCGGACTCGATAATGTCCATCGGGACATCATCATGATGATCGGAGATCTTGTGTCGGGGACATCTGCGATGCATCACATCGCAGAGAAACTCCAGATGCACAAATCCAACCACGGTATCATTTATTCATCTTTGTTATCATGCGTCTATGGCTGTTCGACGCTCGAATCCCCTTCCAAAGGAGTGACATCTCATATGAGTAAGTATCAGGCTATCTATACCGTTATCGATAAAGGCAAGGCAGAACTTGTGATTGACGCTGCCGCCAAAGCTGGCGCAAACGGCGGAACCGTCATCAATGCCAGAGGCTCGGGGATTCACGAACGCGAAACGCTCTTCAGTATGTCGATCGAGCCCGAGAAGGAACTCGTCCTTGTCATTGCCCAAGTAGAAATCGTACCCGCAATATGCGCAAAGATCCGCGAGGAACTCCACATCGATGATCCAGGCATGGGTATCATTTTCGTCCAGGATATCCATGAAGTCATGGGTCTCTATTCACCTCAATAAGTCGTGATTGACGATACTCTTCACCTTCCGCATCACCGCGGAAGGTTTTTTTGCGCATCTCAATTCCTGACATATAAAAACCGGGATCAAAACAATGTTTTGACCCCGGCCGATAATGATGCATGTTCAATTCTACATGAATAAATGGGTGTCGTTTATCCGGTCGGTGACATCACGCCGAAGAGGACGAGCCATGCGAGAACAGACTTGGCAACCAAACTCAAAATGATGTAGCCACGTTCGCCATAGAGATAGTTCGCCCATTTCCCTTTTTTCAGATACTGCAAAATCATGTTGATTGGGAAGAGGTTGAAGAAAACGAAATAGGTCCCGACAATCGCATAGACGAACCAGGGTACTTCTGCCGGTGAGGCATTACCGAAACCGTACAGGACAATCACGACCCATGGAGCGATGCCAGCGATGGAGCCGAAGACAAATGGGCTCCAGTCGGTTTTTTCTTTCCCGACATTAATCTTTTCCATCAACAGTCCGAACAAGTTCATCGATGCATTGACAACGAAGATGACGATCAGCGCGCCGATGTCGGTGACACCGAACAATGCGGCAATCAGGATGATCATCAATGAAGATGACAATGCATATTCGTACCAACGGAACTGATTGATCCCTTTGGCCAAGTCGCGGTTATAGATGCGGTTTGCGGCGTTGGGGATGCTGATGATGAAGTGGGCCAAGGCGGATAGTAACAAAAATGCCGAAACCAAGATGCCGAATGGCAACAGAAACATCTCTTCCTGAACGTTCACAAGTCCCGGTATTGTGATATCAAATTCAAAGAAGTTGGAAACGACACGTGGCTTGAACGCCTGGATTTTATCCCAAGTCAATGAAAGGTACAGCATCATTGATCCTTGAATAAAATGCAACAAGCCCATCAACAGATTGAAACGTCGTAATCGAGGATACGTGATTTCTTTCATATTGAGCCTCCTTTATTGATAAATCTGTGTTTATTATAACAAATGTTTCATATCTCATAAAGGACCCTGATTAAAAATGATTCAGAATCGCATCTTATCAGCAAATAAAAGTGAGACCGGGAGGTCTCACAGGCTATTTCTTGAAATTGTCCTTAAAACGATTCCACATGGATTTGGATTGTGACGCATCCTCCACCTTGAGCAATTGTTCGAATAACCGCCGTTGTTCATTGGTCAACTTGGTGGGTGTGACGACAGTCACGATGACATGTTGATCGCCTTTCATCTTGGTACGTACGTTGGGTGCCCCCTTGCCTTTGATGCGGAACTTCGCATCATTTTGCGTGCCTTGCGGGATTTTCAACAGCACTTTTCCGTAGACGGTCGGTACTTCGATTTCCGCACCGAGCGCCGCTTGGGCAAAGGTGATGGGAATGTTGATGATGATGTCATCGCCTTCACGGACGAAGGTATCCGATGGTTTGACTTCGAAGACGATGTAGAGGTCGCCGCTGGAGCCGCCCATCGCGCCCTTGTTGCCAAAACCTTCGAGGCGGATCTGTTGCCCGGTTTCAATACCTTCGGGCACTTTGATTTCCACTTCTTTATTGATGCGTTCCACGCCTTCGCCATTACAGTTGTTGCACTTGACGCGAATCTCTTTCCCGGTGCCACCACATACGGGACACGTGGTGCGGGTTTGAGTTCTACCAAACAGCGTCTGCGTTTCCATGACGACGCTGCCGCTACCGCGACAACGACTGCATGTATGGATATCTTTGCTTGAAGCAGCTCCGCTTCCGTGACACACATGGCATTCTTCATAGATCGGCACGCGAATCTTCTCGCGCTTTCCAAAGATGGATTCTTCGAAGGTCACCGCCATGCGTTTTTGGATATCCGAACCCTTGCGCGGCCGATTTGCTTTCTGGCTTCCTCGAGGTTGACCGCCAAAAAACGCTGAAAAAATATCACCGAAGTCAAAGCCTTCGAAACCACCGCCAAACCCTTGTCCAAAACCACCGTTGGCGGCTTGATGTCCGAACTGGTCGTATTGTGCCCTTTTGGTTTGGTCGGACAACACATCATAAGCTTCTTGAACTTCTTTGAATTTGGCTTCAGCGTCTTTCTCTTTCGAGACATCGGGATGATATTTTTTCGCCAAAAGGCGGTATGCTTTTTTGATTTCATCTTCGCTAGCGCTTTTATTCACGCCTAAAACCTCGTAATAATCGCGTTTATCCATGGGGTCGCCTCGCTAATAGGACAAAAAGCAGTTTCCTGCTTTTTGTGAATCTAATGAATTATACTTCCTTGTAATCTGCATCGAAGACTTCGTCGTCATTTCCGTCGGAATTGTTGCCACCATCGGAATCAGATCCTGATTGAGACTGTTCTTTATAGACGCGTTCGGCAAGTGCCTGTGCTGTCTTTTCGAGGTCATCCTTGAGGTTTTTGATTTCATCGAGATCGTCGCCTTTGAGTGCTTTCTCCAAGGCTTTGATTTTGGCTTCGGCATCCTGCTTCTCCGAATCGGTGACTTTGTCGCCGAGATCTTTGACCGCTTTTTGCGTCATGAAGATCATTTGATCCGCTTCATTCCTCAAATCGGCCTCTTCACGTTTTTTCTTGTCCGCTTCGGCATTTTCTTCCGCTTCGCGAACCAAACGATCGATTTCCTCTTCACTCATGGCCGAGCCGCTTTGGATGGTGATCGAATTGGCTTTACCCGTGGCTACGTTTTTCGCGGAAACGTTGACGATGCCGTTGGCATCGATGTCAAATTTCACTTCGATTTGCGGCACGCCACGCGGTGCGGGTGGAATATCCGATAATTGGAAATGTCCGAGTGTTTTATTATCCTTGGCCATCGAACGCTCACCTTGAAGGACATGGATGTCGACGGTCGGTTGATTGTCTGCGGCTGTGGAGAAGATTTGTGATTTCGAGGTTGGAATCGTGGTATTGCGCTCAATCAATTTGGTGAAAACGCCGCCTAACGTTTCGATGCCGAGCGATAGCGGTGTGACATCGAGCAACAAAACATCCTTGACATCGCCTTGAAGCACGCCACCTTGGATGGCTGCGCCCATGGCCACGACTTCATCGGGATTGATGGAGCGATTGGGCTCTTTTCCGAGAATCGATTTTACGGTGTCTTGCACAGCGGGAGTCCGGGTGGAACCACCGACAAGCAATACTTGGTCGATGTCCTTCGCGGTCATCTTGGCATCCGCCAAGGCACGCCGGACAGGCTCGATGGTCCGTTCGACGAGATCATGGGTAAGTTCGTTGAATTTGGCGCGGGTCAGTGACTTTTCCAAATGAACGGGACCCGATGCGGTCATCGAGATGAAGGGTAATGAAATTTGTGAGGATGTGATGCTTGAAAGTTCTTTCTTGGCTTTTTCAGCCGCATCGCGGAGACGTTGGAGTCCCATTTTGTCCTTGGACAGGTCGACCGATGTTTCCTTGCGGAACTCTTCGACGAGCCAGTCGACGATTCTTTGGTCGAAATCATCGCCGCCGAGGCGGTTGTCACCGCTCGTGGAAATGACCTCGAACGTGCCATCGGACAATTCCAGAATCGAGACATCGAACGTGCCACCGCCGAGGTCATAGACTAGAACGGTTTGTTCTTTATCTTTCTTATCGATGCCGTAGGCGAGCGCTGCCGCCGTCGGCTCGTTAATAATCCGTTTGACTTCCAGACCGGCGATTTTTCCGGCATCTTTCGTGGCCTGTCTTTGGGCATCGTTGAAATAGGCGGGAACCGTAATAACGGCTTCCGTGACTTTTTCCCCGAGATAGGCTTCTGCAGATTCCTTGAGATTGCGAAGAATCATCGCGGATATTTCCTGCGGTGTGTAGGTACGATTGTTCATCGTCACCTTATGTTGGGTTCCCATTTTGCGTTTGATGGAATAAACGGTATTCGGGTTGGTGATCACTTGGCGTTTCGCGACCTCGCCCACTTGAATTTCATCGCCTTTGAATGCGACGACAGATGGTGTGGTCCGCGCTCCATCCAGATTGGGAATGACTTTTGCTTCTTTTCCTTCCATGACAGCCACACATGAGTTCGTGGTGCCAAGGTCAATGCCGATTATTTTCATGATATCTTCCTCTTTTTCTCTATAAGTTTATTAAGCTACGGGCGTGTCGTCCGTAGGCTGGGATGCGCATGGTTCTTGTTCTGAATCGGTTTCGGGTTCGGGTTGGATATTGATGGTGACGAGGGCGGGACGCAATAGCCGGTCTTTGAACATGTATCCCTTTTTCTTCACTTCCAAGACGGTGTTGAGCGGCTTGTCCGGATCGTAGCGGGTATCAAAAGCGTGTTCTAAGGTCGGATCGAACTCCTTGCCGACAGTGGTTGCAATCAGGGATACTCCTTCGCTTTCGAGAGATGCATAGATCATATCCTTGATCATCTTGAAACCGATGAGAAAGTTTTTGAAGTTGGCATCTTCCGTCTCCACACTCAAGGCTTGATCAAACACCTCAAGCTGGTCGATCAATTTGTCGCATACTGTCATCGATGCGTATTTTCGTTCGCGTTTCACCTCTTCCTGAGCACGTTTCTTGACGTTCTCGGCTTCGGCTAAAGTGCGGTAGTATTTATCTTTAAGATTGGAAAGTTCCTCTTCGATGAGTTCAATCTTATCCTCAAGCGACAGTTTTTTCTTTTTTTTCGGCTCTTTTTTCTCTACGTTCTCTTGATGATCGGTTTTTGCTTCGTCTGAAGTCTTCTCATCGAGAACTTCTTTTTCGTGATCGGTCACGGTTTATGATTCCTCCTCGTATAATTTCTCTATGTGTTTGGCGATATATTGAATCAAACGGATGACCTTCCGGTAATCCATCCGAGTCGGTCCGACGACGGAAATCGTCCCCTTCTCTCCACCTCCGGTATCATAGGTGGAACTCACGACCGTGCAGTCTTGCATCGATGTGATATGATTCTCGGTTCCGATCTTGACGCTGATGCCATCTGTGCTCGACTCCACAATCTTGAAGATCTCATTATTTTCGATGGTCTGAATGAAGTCGCGCAATTTGCGGATATCGTTGAATTCCGGTTGATAGAGCATGTTTGACGATCCGGTCAGGTAATATTTGGTTTGTGCGAATTTCGAGAACGCCTCGATGAACGAATCAACGATCGTATCGCGATATTTCAACAATTCTTTGATGCGGTTGTGTTGGATCTCGTAATGGAGTTTTTCTGATACCTTGGCGATCGGCGTATCGACGAGCAACTCGTTCAACAGGTCGATGACTTTGATCAGTTCCTGCATTTCCATATCTTCGGATATCATGATTTGCTTGGACTCGACATAACCGAGATTCGTGATGACAAGAATCAAGGCTTGCGTATCCCGAAGCGGGATGAGTTGAACTTTCTTGACTTTCGAGTGGTAGGCATTGGGGCCAAGGGATATGGCCGTGCAATTCGTAGCTTGGCTCAAGAGGTTAATCGCCTCTTTGATCATTTCATCGCGTTGGATGTCGCGGTTCTCAAAGAGCTTCTCGAACTCGAAAAACCCTTCCGTATCATCGTCAATATCCTTGAGAATCTTCTCGATGTAGTAGCGATAACCTTGCTCCGAAGGAATCCGCCCGCTGGAGGTATGGGTTTTCTCGAGGAACCCGAGTTCTTCCAAATCGCTCATCTCGTTGCGAATGGTCGCTGGCGAGACATCCATATACTTCGATAAAGAACGGGATCCGACTGGTTCAGCGGTTCGCACGTACTCGTCCACAATCAATTTAAAGACCATTTCCTGGCGCTCAGTCAGCACGATTTTCACCTCGTTAGCACTCCGATATCGAGAATGCTAACATTATTATAACTGAGCGGTTTAGCAATGTCAAGCCTTGAGTGCTAATAATTTCCAATGATGGGATGGTCTGCGTCGTTATCGCGATCGAATCCGTTGATTTCCTACTTGTAGATTTCTATGAATCATGTATAATTGAGGGAGATTAGACGTGAAAGGGCGCGAATACAGGTCATGATCCAACGAATATGGCGTGACAAAGTTTTCGTCATTGCACTCCTTGTGATGCTTGCATCGCTTTTTTTGACGCCTCCGAGCCTCAAAATGTTTCAAGCGATCAATCATCACGTGCTCCTGATCATGTTTTCTTTGATGATCGCTGTCTCGGGCATGACTCAAGCCAATCTCTTCGGTAAGATCGCCATCACCCTGACGTCTCGCGTGTTCACCATCCGTTATATCGGGCTTGCGATCATTTGGGCAACGTTTTTCCTCGGCATGTGGATGACCAACGACGCCGTGCTCTTAACGCTGGTGCCCTTCACAATCTATGTCACCAAACAGACCCATGAGGACCGCTATGTCTTGCCGATCGTCATATTGCAGACATTCGCGGCGAACATGGGAAGCGCGCTCACACCCATGGGCGATCCGCAAAACATCTACCTTTACCAATATTACCAACTCGGTTTTGGCGAGTTCATTCGCACCACCTTGCCCATCACCGTGACTTCGTTCATCTTGATTACCGTGACAACCTGGTTCATCCTGCCCAACACGTTCATCAAACCGGTGATGGTCTCTCCCGTCTTGGACCGGAAGAAAGTGATCGTCCAAACCATCATCTTCATCCTCGTGCTGCTTTCGATTCTGAGAGTCATCGATATCTGGATCGTGTTTTTGGTGACCGTGGTACTGACCTTGCTTTTTTACCCGAAACTCATTCTCAAAGTCGACTATGGTTTGTTGCTGACATTCGTCTGTTTCTTTATCACGACATATAATTTATCCCAGAGCATTTGGCTGCAAAACATCACCGCGAAGTTCCTCGATTCCGCGTTTGGCGTCTATCTCAGCGGTCTGATCTTCAGTCAATTCATGAGCAATGTCCCTGCCTCCGTACTTCTTGCGACATTTACGTCCAAAGCCTATTGGCAACCCTTGCTCAGAGGCGTGAATGTCGGGGCGATGGGCTCCATCATCGCTTCATTGGCCAGTTTGATCACCTTCAAGTTCGTGATACGCGAACAACCTGAGAGAATCAAGGAATACTTGAAAATGTACACGCTTCTGGGTCTGTTCTACATCCTCATCAACTCTTTGGTCCTCTGGCTTGTATCATAAAAAAACGATTCGTCAAGAATCGTTTTTTTCTAGGTATTTCCATAAGAACAATGTCACCATCGATTTATGTGGGTGCCATTTTTCGCTCATCTTCTCTGCGGTTTCGGGTGTGATCTCCTGGTCGGTCAGTTTCTCCAGCGCTTTTCTCAGTCCGAGATCGCGACAGGAAAAGACATTG
>JBAZGL010000028.1:0-9803 GCA_041652855.1 Candidatus Izemoplasmatales bacterium | reverse complement strand
GCGCATCTCAAACAATGCGTCGCTGAAGTCGTAGATGATGAAGGCAAAAAGAAGATCGAGGAAATTGTTGAGATTCTCGGAAAAATCGACACATAGGCAGTTGTAATCAATAAAAACGTGATATAATATATGTCAGTGAACAAGGTGCATAACAGGGAACTCAAGTGTAATTCTTGGACTGTGCCAGCAACCGTGATGCTTTTGATTTTCGCAAGACCATTGCAACGGCGAGAAGGGCGAAAATCAGATAAAGTGAAGTCGGGAGACCTACCTGTTCACAAAATTCAATCATGAGGTAGAAAAATGAAAAGAAAAGCACTGGGCATCATGCTGTTCTTGGCGATTTTGACCGGCTTTTTCGGCTGTAACCAACGAACAACAGAAACACTCGCAATTCAAGCAATCGAAGTGACCGTAATCGATGAGGATACCGCTCGATTTGTGTCCTACGGGCCTGACGAACACATCATCGCTTCCGTTGATGACGATTATTCGCAAAACATCACCACCGTTCTTGGGTTGCTTCAATCCCACTATACCGTCTATTGCCAAGGTTCAGACGGGAATCCTGACGATACGTGTTCATTTAGCGGGACGTACGGATTCTACGTGATGGGTATTGATGAACTCACTGCCTTCGGGGCGCGTCAATACATCGGTTTCTACATCGATGGCGTATATGCGATGAGCGGTATCGGAGACACCGATATCGAGGTTGGCAAAACATATCGTTTCCTGATCGAAACTTATTAGAATGAAACACCGCAGTATCCGCCAACTGATGCTGACGTCGATGTTGCTCGCCGTGCTCGTCGTTCAGGAACTGGCGTTGAGTTCTATACCCAATGTTCAGTTGACTTTCGTGCTCTTGTTGGTTTATGCGGCCGTATTGCCTGGCTATCAGCTGGGCATTTTGGTTCTAGCCTACGTGTTTCTCGACAACTTGATTTTTGGTTCGCTCAATTTCTTCATTGTCGTACCAATGCTCATCGCCTGGACATTGTATGTGTTTTTGGGTCGCCTTCTTCGGAACCGTTCGATTATCGTGATTTTGGTATTTGTGACCATATTCAGTTTTTTTTATGGGTGGATATTCATTCCTTTTGCTTATTTCCAATTTTATCAAGGCGTTCCCGGCGCAATCAAAGCTTTGATTGTGGCAGATATTCCATTCGACTTGATCCTCGCCGTGAACGGATATTTCACGACACTTGCGCTCTATCGTCCGCTTGTCGGCTTGATCACGACGTTTCAGAGCACCCGGAATCAAGATTGGCGTCCATGAAATGTGTCGATTCATACAATTAGTTGCGTTGACGCGCATGTCTACTTAGAACACATCTACTCTATTATGACGGAGTGAGCGCGATGGCACCGCTGTTCCTAGCACTCAGACCAGAAGTCATCATCATTTTATATGTCATTTCAGCGTTGGCAATGATTACACTTGCCTTTTTTGTCGTACGCTTAAGTATGGTCGTGAACAGTTACAAACGCCAAGGCGGGAGGCGTCAGGATTATATGTCTTTAGTGGATAATTATCCGGGAATGGCATATCGTTGTTTGTATGACGCTTATTGGACGATGAAGTTCGTTAG
Organism: Candidatus Izemoplasmatales bacterium; assembly: GCA_041652855.1. GTDB lineage: Bacteria > Bacillota_I > Bacilli_A > Izemoplasmatales > Hujiaoplasmataceae > JAAYZB01. The sequence continues at coordinate 8,205 of JBAZGL010000028.1, read as the reverse complement.
TCGTCGCGCGTATGAAGTGACGGGATACTCACCCGATGATCTGATCGATAATCATCTCATTTCATTTGAAGAAATCATTCATCCCCGCTTTCGCGCAGATATTCGCAAACACTGGATGCAAGCCATCCAAGACCGCGATTTTTTCCGTTATGATTATCAAATCATCCATCAATCCGGTGAACTTCGGTGGGTGACGGAAACCGGAAGGGCGGTCTATGACAGACACGGAAATGTGTTATTCGTGGAAGGGTATATCCGCGACATCACAAAAGACCACTCCATCATGGTGCGCGAGAAACGAAGTGAAGCGAAGTATCGAAGTTTGATTGAAAACGGTCAAATCCCCATATTGATCGATCAAGGCGGCATCATCACGTATGCGAATCCCGTGGCTTTAAGGATGTTCAGAGTGGATGATGACCAACAAATAATTGGCAGGAAATTAGTCGATTTTTTGGTGGAGGACTATAAGTCTTTTTATCACGAACGGATCAATCATCTGCAGAACACCCGTTTACCGAATCAGCGTGCAATGTACCAAATCATCCGACTCGATGGATCGATAGCGACAGTGGAGGTGACCTCCTGGCCCCTGTTCGAAGGCGACGAGATGAGTACACATATCTTCATCTATGATCTGACTGAGCGCGATGAGACCATGAAGAAATTGAAGCAAATCCAAAAACGCAACCGTGATCTCATCGTGAAAATGACCGAGGGCATCGGTGTGTTTGACCGAGCGGATGATGTGTTTGAACGCAAGCTTATCTTTGCAAATCGAAGTTTCTCATTCTTGCTTTTTGGCGGGATCCGCCGCGTTATCCGCAAAACGTTAATGGATTTGTTCCCAATGCTTCCCGAACTCTACCAAAAACAGATCCGGCAGCTATCTGGCTTGAATGAGACATTGTCTTTTGATCTGGAGTACGTTCCTGAGCGCTATTTCCATTTCCGATTTTTCAAGAACGAGGATGATGAGCTCATCATGATGTTTCGCGATATCACGGACTATAAACTGGCTGAAGAAACCGCGATGCGCGAGCGAAACCGTTTGAAAACGATCATCGAAGGCACTCAGATTGCGATTTGGGAACTGGATCTGCATACCGGAGAGATGACTGTCAATGAGCGATGGGCGGAAATGTTAGGATACACCTACACCGAAAGCGCGACTTATACGATAGTTTCATGGCGCGACAACATTCACCCCGACGATCTAGATGCGGTCATGAATCATTTCAACGCATTGGTATCCGGGATACAACGTCGCTATTCCCAAGAGTATCGCGTGAAGCATAAACGAGGAGCATTTATTTGGGTGGACGAGAGCGGTAGCATCACAAAGACCGATGAAGCCGGTCAAACCCGCATCATTTCCGGAACCCGACAAGACATCACCACGCGAAAAGAACACGAGCTCGAGATTGTCAAATTGAGTTACTTTGACGCCTTGACAGGTCTTTATAACCGTCGCAAGTATGAAGAGGTCTTGATCAGTCTCAACGAAACAATGTACTTGCCCTTGACATTGGTCATGGCAGATGTCGATGCCCTGAAAATCACCAATGATGCCTTCGGACATCAGAGCGGGGATCGCTTGCTAATGCATGTCACCCAGCGCTTCAAAGAGTCTTTTTCAAACTTCGGAAAAATCTTCCGGACTGGGGGCGACGAGTTCATCATCATCCTTGCGAACACGAAGACTTCACAGGCCAAAAAAATCGTTACGGAACTCACGACTAGGCTCGAAAATGATGTCATCAATGGCATCCCCTGCTCGGTTTCGTTTGGGATCGCCACGCGCGATTCACTAAAAAAGGATTTCAATACGTTGTTGCGCGAAGCGGAAATGACGATGTACAATCGCAAATTGATCCATTCCGAATTCTATCGATCCGACATTATTTCGATGATCAAGCAAACGCTCTATAAAAATTGCCCTGAAGAACAACATCATGCAAATCTCGTGAAGAAATTAATGTTTCAACTCGGAAAGGAGTTTCACCTCTCCGAAGGGGATCTCAACTCTCTCATTACGTTAGCGGAAGTGCATGACATCGGTAAGATTGCTATTGAACCGAGAATCTTGATGAAATCATCCCCCCTGACCAAAGATGAATGGAAACAGATTCATCAGCAGCCGGAGATCGGTTATCGCATTCTGTTCTCCTCATCGGACTTCGATAAAATCGCATCCGATGTCTTGAGTCATCATGAGCGTTGGGATGGTACGGGGTATCCACGAAAACTCGTTGAAGATGAGATTCCATGGAAGGCGAGATTCTTATCTATTTGTGAAGCTTATGCCGCGATGAATATGGGTTTTCCTTTCCGTCAGGCGTTGACTGAAAAGGAAGCCGCGAATGAAATCATCAAGAACGCGGGGACCCAATTCGATCCTGAAGTCGCGAAAGTCTTTGTGGAAAGCGTTTTAAAATACCCTTGGACAAAATCATAAAGTCTGCTTTACTAACGCAAATTATTTGGTATAATGAAGACGAGAACGGAAGGGGGCTTACAACATGTTACAAGATAACGTCACTAAGTTACTCAATGATCAAATAAACAAGGAAATGTATTCCGCATATTTATATCTCGACATAGCGAATTATTATACGCAGCATGGGCTTGATGGATTCAGTCAATGGTTCCGAATCCAGGCGAAAGAAGAAATGGATCATGCGTTGATTTTCATGACTTATCTCCAAAATAACGATTATCACGTGACGCTCGAGGCGATCGAGAAACCCACCAGAAGTTATCGCGATTTCAGGCATCCGCTGGAAGAAGCGCTGAAACACGAGCAATTTGTCACCGCTTCAATTCATGCGATCTATGCCGAAGCGATGGAATCAAAAGATTACCGTACGACTGAATTCCTTCATTGGTTCATCAAAGAACAAGGCGAAGAGGAAAAAAGTGCCACCGATTTGCTCAATCAATATGATTTGGCCAGCAAAAACTTATTCATGTTTGATCGTGAACTGTCAAAGCGGGAATATCATCAGCCTGATTATGATTTTGATTAAGAAGTTGAATATCTGTTCTAGCGATGCCAATCCTTTAGGGATTGGTTTTTTTTAGCCTAGTAACGATCTCTTAAGAGACCTTCCAAGTAATGCTCGCAATAATAAAAAAAAAGGGGCGGTCATGTCGATGAAGAAAGTGAACTTCATCATGACGCCCTTATGTTATTGAGAGTCGATCCATAACTCCTGATCTTTGACACTCAAGGTCGCAGGTGTTCCAGGAACTAATTGCGAATAAATGATGTGACGTGCAATCAAGGTTTCTACGTAACGTTGGATATAGCGTTTTAGTGGTCGCGCCCCATATTCGGGATCATAAGCATTATCCAATATGAAATCACGGACTTCGGGTGAAAACGTCAGCAAGATCTGATCACTCTCGAGACGCGTCTTGAGTTCATTGAGCAGTTTGTCGACGATCAACCTTTGTGTGTCTTTGTCCAGTGGATTGAATATGACAATCTCATCGATGCGGTTGATGAACTCGGGTTTGAAAGTCTTTTTGACTAAACCCATGACTTTTGCTTGTCCATCTCGATCATGACTGGTTAAATAGTCGCTTCCCAGATTGGAAGTCATGATGATGATCGTGTTCTTGAAATCGATGGTCCGCCCTTGGTTGTCCGTCAAGCGACCGTCATCGAGTATCTGCAATAAAACGTTGAAGACTTCTGGATGCGCTTTTTCGATTTCATCAAACAAAACGATGGAATAGGGTTTTCTCCGAATCGCCTCGGTCAACTGGCCACCTTCATCATAACCGACATATCCCGGCGGCGCGCCGATGAGACGCGTGACGGAAAACGACTCCATGTATTCGCTCATATCAATGCGGACGATGTGTTGCTCGCTCGAAAACAATTGCTCTGCCAAACTGCGTGCGACTTCGGTTTTGCCTACGCCGGTCGGGCCTAAAAACATGAATGACCCGATGGGACGCGCTTCGTTTTTGATGCCTGCACGTTGGCGGATGATCGCATCGGAAATGAGTTTCAACGCATTATCCTGGCCGATCACCCGTCGTTTGAGGGCGTTTTCCAGATCCATCAATTTGTCTTTATCGCCTTGAAGCAATTTCGTGACGGGTATCTGCGTCCATTTTGCGACAATTTCCGCAATCTCGGTTTCGTTGACGACTTCACTGATGAAGCGATGGGTTACCTGAGAAGTACGCTCAATCAAGGTTTTTTCGAGTTCGGGAATTTTGCTGTACTGAAGTTCTGCGGCTTGAGAATAATCGTTTTGATTCAAGGCGTTTTGCAGGGCATTTTTTAGACGTTCAAGGTTTGCTTTGATCCGCTTCACGTCCTCCAAATCCCGTTTTTCTAGATTCCATTCACTGATTAACTGACGCTCTTGATCTTTGAGCGAGGAGAGTTCTTTGGATATCTGATTCACGTGGTCCTTGCTGCGAGCGTCGGACTCTTTCTCGAGCGCGCGGCGTTCAATCTCGAGTTGCATGATTTTGCGGGTGATATGGTCAATCTCCGCAGGCATGGAATCGATTTCCATGCGAATAGAAGCACAAGCCTCGTCGATCAAATCAATGGCCTTGTCGGGCAGAAAACGATCAGTGATATAGCGATTCGACAAAGTGGCCGCAGCGATGATGGCATGATCGCTGATATGGACTCCGTGATGCGCTTCGAAACGGTCTTTCAGTCCGCGAATGATGCTGATGGTATCTTCCACAGTCGGTTCATCGATCATGACTTTTTGGAACCTGCGCTCCAACGCATTGTCTTTTTCGATGAACTTGCGATATTCATTGAGTGTTGTCGCGCCGATGCAGTGGAGCTCACCGCGAGCCAGCATCGGTTTCAACATGTTCGAAGCATCCATCGCTCCTTCAGTGCGCCCTGCTCCGACAATCATGTGTATCTCATCGATGAAGAGGATGATTTCGCCACTCGAATCCTTGATCTTCTTCAATACGGCTTTCAAACGCTCTTCAAATTCTCCGCGGTATTTGGCCCCCGCCAAGAGACTTGCCAAGTCCAGTTCGTATATCATCCGATTTTGGAGCCCGAGCGGGACATCCTTATCGACGATGCGTCGCGCCAAACCTTCGATGATGGCGGTTTTTCCGACACCTGGTTCGCCGATCAACACGGGATTGTTTTTCGTTTTTCTGCTTAAAATCTTGATGATACGGCGAATCTCCTCCTCGCGGCCGATGACGGGATCGATCTTGCCTTCCTTGACTTCATTGTTGATGATCCGACCGTATTTATCCAATACATTTTCATCATTTTGATCGCTTATCGGTTCTTGGTAATTCATCGTCATCCACCCCTTTCTGATCTTAAATATATTATATATCAACCAATTAGCACTGTCAAGTCGAGAGTGCTAAAAAAGAAAAGAGACGGATAACCGTCTCATAACTCTTCAAGGATGGTGATGGCATGGTCGGTCGCGCTGACACCGCGATACTCTTTGGTGATGCGACCGTGTTCATCGATGAGAAAAGTGCTCCGTTCGATGCCCATATATGTGCGTCCATACATGGATTTTTCTTTGAGGACCCCGAAGGCTTCGGCCAGTTTCGTATCAGGGTCGCTTAAAAGCAAAATGTCGAGGTTGTGTTGTGAACAAAATCGCTCGTGGCTCGAAACGGAATCCTTACTGACACCGATGATTCGGAACCCCTTTGAGGCGAATTCTGTTTTTAGACGTGTGAAATCTTTGGCTTCCAAAGTACATCCCGGAGTATTGTCCTTGGGATAAAAATAGAGCACGAGTTTTTCGTGGGAGAAATCCCGCAGACAATAGACGTTTCTGTCGTTCCCCATGAGGGGGATATCAAGATAATTTTGCATGGAAGAACTCCTTTCTTATGGCTTGGTTTCATCATACCAATAAACGATTCGGATTACAAGCAAACCGATTGAAAGATGAAGGTTGATGGTGAATTGATATGAAATTATGGTATAATTTTCTTAGTAAGATGAATGATGAGAAGGAGGATGACTCAATTGCAAGAATCCAAAAAGACGGACATACTCATTATCGGTGCGGGCCCTGGCGGCTATGTCGCAGCGATTTATGCAGCGAAAAAGGGCAAGAAAGTGATATTGGTCGATAAAGCCCGAGTGGGCGGTACTTGTCTCAACGTCGGTTGCATCCCCACGAAAGCGATGATTCAAGCGGTCAACCACTTCCATGATGCACAACATGGCCACACTTATGGTATTCAGGTGGATCATGTCACAGCCGACCTAGAAGCGATCATCCGTCACAAGGATGATATCACACGGTCCTTGACGGAAGGAATCATCCACTTGCTAGAGAAGCATCAGGTGACATTATTGAACGGCAAAGCCCGTTTCGTATCCGACAAGGTCGTTCAAGTGGATACCGAAGATGGCATCATTCAAATTGAACCTGAAAATATCATCATCGCAACCGGTGCGAAGACCAAACACCTTCCGTTTGCAACGCCAAAAAGTGAACGCATTCTCGATTCTGAACAACTCTTGAGCCTCAAGAAGATGCCGCAGAAGATGATTATCATCGGCGCGGGAATCATCGGAATGGAATTCGCATTCATTTTCGGGCGTCTCGGTTGTGAGGTTCGTGTTCTTGAGTTCCTACCGCGGATTCTGCCGACGGTGGACAAGGATCTCAGTCAGCGTCTCCTCAGGTTCGCAAAAGAGGCGAACATCCAGATCACCACCCAGGCTCAAGTCACGGGCATTCAAGACCGACGAGATCACATCGAAGTCACATATATCGAAAAAGAACAGGAGAAAACACTGTCAGCCGATATCGTACTGGAAGCGATCGGCCGGATTCCAGAAACTCAAGGTCTCGGGCTGGAAAACACCCAGGTTGCGCTGAATCCTAATGGCGGAATTCGCGTCAACCATTCGATGCAGACCCATGTGGAAAGCATCTATGCCATCGGGGACGTGACCCATATCATCCAACTCGCGCATGTTGCCAGCCATCAGGCTTTGGTCGCGGTCGATCATATTCTTGGATTGGATCACCCCATGGATTACGACGCGATTCCTAGCGTGATTTTCACGACTCCCGAAATTGCCGTAACGGGCAAGACTGAAATCGAACTCGAACGCGAGGGCATCGCATATGATACACATAAAGTCCCGTTTTCCGCGAGCGGAAAAGCGTTGATTCAACATAATCAATTCGGATTCATTAAACTCATCTATCATCCGGAAACCAAAGCGTTATTGGGGGCTTCAGTGTTCGGAGTAGACGCGCAACACTTGATCGCGCCTTTGACGATGGCGATCAAGCATCGTTTGTCTTTTGAAGCAATCAAAGATACCATATTTGCGCACCCGACGTTATCCGAACTCATCCATGAGGGCGCGATGGGTGTGCTGGGCGAAGCCATCCATTATCTCAGCTAATAGGTCATTATTCAAGGCGGTGAAGCCATGATTTATCTCGATTACAGCGCGTCCACACCCGTGGATATGGTAGTGATGGGTCAATATTATCGCGATGTGCAAACATATTATGCCAATCCCCATTCGCAACATGCGCTTGGGAAAGAAGTCCAAGACAAGATCGCTCGTTCCCGATCTCGGCTTTCGCAATTACTCGCGATTCAGAATCACGATGTGATCTATACGAGCGGCGCGACCGAAGCCAACAATCTTGCCCTATTGGGATGTGCGAGAAAACATAAGAAAAGCGGAATGCATCTCATTACCTCACCGTTCGAGCACCCTTCCGTCACGGCTTGTTTCAGCCAACTCGTTTCGGAAGGCTATGAAGTCGATGTGCTGTCTTTCGACGCCGATGGTCGCATTGATCTCGCACATCTTGAGAAACTGATTCGTCCGGACACGACGCTCGTCTCCGTCGGCTCAGTATCGAGCGAACTCGGAATCATCCAAGACGTGGCGAACATTCATCACATCTGCGCGAAGAATCCTCATGTCGTGTTCCATAGCGATGTCACTCAAGCGGTGGGAAAAATCCCATTGGATGTGAACCTCATCGATCTTTTCACGTTGTCAGCGCATAAGTTCTACGGTATGAAAGGCATCGGCGCCCTAATCAAGAGGCATGATGTCGAGCTTGAACCTGTTTTATACGGTGGATCAAGCGCATCACTTCTACGTCCGGGCACGCCTCCGGCTCCGCTCATTATTTCACTGACCAACGCGCTCGATATTGCGTATGCAGAGCAGAAATC
>JBAZGL010000027.1:0-9964 GCA_041652855.1 Candidatus Izemoplasmatales bacterium | reverse complement strand
CACTTGAATGCACTGTTTCAAAGCGTATTCAAAGGATCTTTTAAGTAGCCATATTATTGGAGCTATAGACAGTATCGTGATGTATTTCAACTGTGAAGGACGATTTAGACCGCCCGGTCTAAACCGTATGGTCTAAGAAGAGGGTGGGTTCATGAAAAATGCAGATTCTGATCGATCACAATATCTAAAACGGAACCAACATCTGTTTCATGCCACTTTGGATGAATTTTCATCACACGCATATGAGAATGCATCACTTAATGAAATCATCCGCGTAAGTTCTTTCAATAAAGGCAGTTTCTATTATCGGTACGGCGACAAGAAAGACTTGTATTTCGCCCTTTTGGATTGTATTTATGCCGATCAACTAGTATGTCAGGATATCCATGGCCTGCGGTTTGATGATAAAAAGCCGTTAGAACAATCGATCAGGCATCTATTTGAAATCCTTTGGCTGACTTATCTTGAAGAACCACGCTATCTGCGTATTCTGCGACTTGTTCACGGCGAGAATGAACAGCTTAACAGAGAAATATCGAACCACTGTATTCCATCGGTGTTTGATATTTGGGTCGCGCATTTCCAGAATATCCTCAAACAATCGCCGACGAAAGAAGTGGATGTGGGTTTTGTGATCCATACCGTTCGATTGCTCTATTTCTGTATCAGCGATCATCTCGGTTTTTCCTTTGACCATAGTGCTTTTGATCGGTATGTTGCACAGGCCCTGTGTAGTATAGGTCATATCCTTCCTCTTGACATACGCTCAATCCAAGAAGTGCGGTCGAATGACGCTCTAATTGTGGCTGATTTGACCCAAAAGGGACAAATCACCACGATAATATGCAATCACACATTGGAGAAATCGGTTCGCGACATGATTATCGGAGCACATATCCTTAATCATTCGGCTCAGGAATGTGATCAGCGTTATTTCTGGTGGGATGGGGAGACGTGTTTTCATCCACATGGAATGATCAATACAGGCATTTCACTGAACCAACTGAGCAATCAAAAGGCTTGGATATTGACGAAAAAGAGCCTGATGCGTCTGATGAAAAGCGCCCATCTCGAATCATTCATGTCACAGCGTATCCAGAAAATCCCAGCCCAACTGCGCTATTGGATCTATGGAATCATCGCGCTTTCGACTCATCCGGGACTCGTCGTGATAGATTTCACGAAGGATCTAATGAATCCCGCAGAAATCAAACGATTTTCTGCCTTTATGTTGAAGAATAGGCATAAAGATTGTACAATACTATTCGTGTTAAACCATATGGATTCATTCCCGAAGGAAACGCGAAATATCGCTTTCATGGTCGACGGGAAGATCCACTCTGTCGTTCCATTTGCCTCCATCATCGATCGCTACGGGAGTGGAATCATCATCATCCGCTATCGCGATCAAGAAGGTCACATTAAAATCAAGCGGATCAATCGCGGTGATTTTCATTCCAAAATGACGGAGAATGAATGGGAGAATCATCAGATTTTAAATATATCCACATTGAATAAGCTCGATGATCAAATCTTTTATTTCGAAACGGGGGTATCATTAGATGTGTAATCTGTGGCGCTTGATTTGTAACGATTTGAAACGATTGTATCAATACAAGATCGTTCATATCGTTATCGGCGTTTCGTTCTTGTTTTCGGCAATTCTCGCTTTCTTCCAACGTTTTAATCCTGCGAACCTCATCTATGTCACTGTATTTATCATGCCAGTCGTTATTTTTTCATTTTCCTTGCATGCTGATCGCATCGACCAACAAATGGTTCCTGAATGCGATATCCGTTTCAAAACATGGACGGTCGTCCTAGCAAAGATGGTTTCCGCTTTGATATTGCAGCTCGTCCCGATTGCATTCTTCATGACTGTGCTATACGGTGCTTTGGATATGGAGATCCATTATCTTTGGTTGTTCTTGGCATATATCTTCGGAGTGGTGCTGCACATTTTGATTGGTCTGTCTCTTGCGATCATTGGCAATACTAACCGGGTGCTGTCGCTCAGTTATATCATCTATATTCTGCTCTTTTGCTTGGGGCCGATCTTCTTGAGCAATGGCTTGATTCCGACCAAGTATGAATATTTTCTCCTGTTTTCTCCCGCTTTTTTGTCGGGAGTGTTGCTGGACAATATTCTTGCCGGAAGTATATATTCGCCCGAGTGGTTGATGATTCTTTCGTCCTCGCTCCAAGGCTTATATATCATCCTCTTGTCCCTCTTTGTGATTCATCCGTATTTCAAAAAATATCTTGACGATTTCTATGAGATGAATGATCGCGATGCCCAATAGAAATCGGACTGTGTATTATTTAGGTATTGATGGTGGCGGGACCAAGACGCATGCGGTGATCATGGATGACGCACAAAACATCGTATATGAAGGTTTTTCCGGATCTTCATCGATTGATACGGTCACATTTCAGGAATCCATCCAGCAAGTCATTCGCGCGGTGGAACCTGCCGCCATTCCCGAGATTGCTTTCGTATTCGCGGGGATCGGGGGAATTGCCAAAGAATCAGACAGCGCATATTATCGCACGCTGTTGTCGCGTATACCCGGTTTTCCGGATGTAGGTTCGATCGAAGTCCATAATGATGTCTATGGTGCGCTTGCTTCAGGAAAAGGGACGCTCGAAGGTATGGCGCTGATTCTCGGAACAGGATCGGTATGCTTTGGCATTCATAAAGGTAAGCATTGGCGATGTGGTGGCTATCATTATCGCGAAGGCGATGCTGGAAGCGCGTTTGATATCGGGTTTCAAGCATTGAAGCATTTCGCACGTGTCGTAGATGGACGCAAACCACATGACCTTCTGGCTCAGGAAATCAGTGAAGCATTGGGAATTGAAGCGTTTGCGGATTTAGTGCAGTTTTTCGATCGCGCTACACGGACCGAAATGGCCAAAATCGCTCAAGTCGTGACGCGTATCGCCGATCAGGATCCGGTTGCGCGAGATATCTTGCTTCATGCCAGCGAAGAAGTTGCCTTGATGGTCGATGGTGTCAGCAGGAATCTTGATTTTCCGGATGCCGACCTCGTGGTGATTGGCGGTATCGGCACTGCGGATACACCCTATAAAGTGTATTACACCCAAGCGATTCATCGACTTCAACCCCGTATTCGCATCATCAAACCGCAGTATACGCCTGGAGTTGCCTGTGCATTGATCGCAAGGCAAAGGGCGCATGCGACACCAGCAGGAGAATGAATATGATCTTGTATGACGAAGCAAAGCAAACGTTCCACCTTCGTACGGAAACGCTCTCCTACATTTTGCGTATTTATCCTACGGGTCATTTGGGGCACGTCTATTTTGGCGCACGGATTGAGGAACCTTTCGAGATAGAACATCTTGTCCCTGAATACAAGATTGAAGTCGGGAATCAAGTAATCTATCACGAAGATGACCGCACCTTTAATCTCAACACCTCGCAAATGGAAATATCGACTTATGGTAAAGGCGATTATCGCGATCCGATGATCCATATGCGTTTTGAGGATGGGTCCAGACTGGCGAATTTTCTCTATCAACGTCATGAAATGCTGGAACACAAACCGCAATTTCCCGAAATGCCTGAAGCGAGATCTTTAGCATCGGAACCGATTGAAACGCTGAAAGTCACGCTCCGTGATGATGTGCAGCATGTCGAAGTGGATCTGTATTACAGTCTGTTTTTGGAGGCGAATGTCATCACGCGCCGCGCTGTCGTTCGCAATGGTGATTTTCAAGAGATCCTGCTCGAAAAAGTGATGAGCATGAATATCGATATGCCTAACGACGATTATGACCTGATAAGCTTGGATGGCGCGTGGATTAACGAGCGTCAGATTCATGTGCATCCGCTCAGGTCCGGGCTCATTCGGATTGACTCGAAAAAAGGCGTGTCATCGAACGACCACAACCCCTTCATTGCAATCAAGGAAAAAAATGCGGATGAGAATAAAGGTCGATGTTATGGTTTTTCGCTGATTTATAGCGGCAATTTTGAGGCGACCGCAGAAGTGTCTCCTCACAACATTTTGAGAATTCTCATGGGAATCCAGTCATTCGATTTCTTTTGGCCTCTCAAAAAACAGGCACAGTTCGTCACGCCAGAAGTGGTATTGACGTACTCTCATCAAGGATTGAGCCGGATGAGTCAGAATTTCCACACGTTCGTCGAACGTCATATTATCCGACCGGATTGGCAGAATCAAGAGCGTCCGGTTTTAATTAACAATTGGGAGGCGACCGATTTCTCTTTTACCGAAAAAAAATTGCTCAAGTTGGCACGAACCGCTCGCAGACTCGGCATAGAACTGTTCGTTTTGGATGACGGTTGGTTTGGCAAGCGGAACGATGATTCCTCTTCTTTGGGTGATTGGTTCGTCAACAGAAAGAAATTGCCCTCGGGTTTAGAAGGGTTTTCGCGAAAAATCAAGCGTCTCGGTATGAAATTCGGGATTTGGGTCGAGCCTGAGATGGTAAACCCGGATAGTGACTTGTATCGCGCACATCCGGAATGGATCATCAGACACCCCAAAATCGCTCCGAGTTGCGGTCGCAGACAATATGTGCTCGACCTTTCGAATCCTGATGTAAGGGATTATTTGGTCAATGCGATTTCCCAAGTTCTCGGAAGCGCCGAGATCAGTTACTGTAAATGGGATATGAACCGAAACCTTTCGGATATTTTTTCCCCATATTTGACCCATGAACAACAAGGGACCTTGTTCCACCGATATACGTTGGGTCTTTATGATATCGTTCATCGGATTACCTCTGCTTTTCCCGAAGTGCTTTTTGAATCGTGTGCGAGCGGGGGTAACCGCTTTGACTTGGGCATGCTGTATTACATGCCCCAAGTTTGGACATCCGATAATACGGATGCCCATGAGCGTTTGAAAATCCAATACGGCACCTCGCTCGTTTATCCGCTTTCGACGATGGGAGCGCATGTATCGAATATTCCGAATATGCAGACGTTGCGACAGACACCGATCGAGAGCCGTTTCAATACGGCGGCGTTTGGATTGTTAGGGTATGAACTCGATCTCAACCGGATCACTCCAAGCGAAAAAAAGATCATCAAGGAGCAGATCGCCTTTTATAAACACCATCGTCAGTTGTTTCAATTTGGGAGATTGTATCGCCAGAAGAGTCCTCATGCGTCCTTGGACTGTGTATGGATGAATGTTGCCAAAGATCAGAGCGAAGCGCTTCTTGGCGTCTATCAAGGTCTAGAACAACCCAATGCTTCAGTGGAAAAAATCCCGATTTACGGTCTGAATCCTAAGAGCACCTATCGTGTTCGAGTGCGGAAGCAATATTTTCTTCTTTCTCTATTTGGTGATTTGGCGCGTCATGCGTTGCCGATCCGTCTGAAAGCCAATGGAATCGCATTCCATATCTTGAACAATCGCTATCGTATGCCCGTTGAGACTGAAGAACAAGTGATTTCCGGATCGGCACTGCTTGAGAACGGTTTTGTGCCCAAGCAAAAATTCATCGGTACCGGATACAACGCATCGGTGCGTTTAATGGGTGATTTCGGGTCTCGGATCTATCACTTTTCACGAATTGAGGAGCCTGATTCATGAGGAAAATCATTGACCTGAATCATCAATGGTGGTTCAAACCCGGTTTTCACGCGGATGACCTTGAGAACATGACCCACGAGGGGTGTGTCGAGGTCATGATTCCGCATACGATGAAAGAATTGTCCTATAACGGCGTGAATCCATCGGATTATCAATTTGTGGGGATGTATACACGGGAGATTTCGCTTGATTGCTTGCCTGAGGACGTGGTGTTCTTGTGTTTTGATGGTGTGATGTGTCAGGCGGATGTGTATCTCAACGCGCATTTTATCGGCACGCACGAGGGCGGATACACCCCTTTTCGTTTTGATGTAACGCCCGAGCTTAAAAGCGATGGGTCGAACCGACTGGTTGTCGTGGTGAACGGTGCGGAGATTCCGGATATACCACCCTTTGGTGGCGTGGTCGATTATCTCGGATATAGCGGAATATACCGTGAAGTATCTTTGCTGGTAGTGCCAAAAGATCATATTATGGATACCTTCATTTGGACTGAGGACACACCGAAGTACCATCCCCATGAGATGTGCGCGCATTATGAGTTGCATACGACCGAATCCATCGATCATGGCCAACTTTCGCTTCGTATTCTCGATGAGGACCACTTGATCCACCAAGAAGTCATCCCTTGTGAGGCGAAAGGAGCGCACGTCGGGGAGATGACGCTTAAGGAAATCGAACGCTGGGATATCGACACGCCCAAACTATACACCTTGCAGGTTCAGCTGATGATCCAGGGCACACTGGTCGATGAAATAACGCTCCGCTTCGGCTGTCGGAGTGTTCATTTCGCGCAAAACGGTTTTTTCATCAATCAAAGAAAAGTCAAGCTGATCGGCCTCAATCGTCATCAAAGTTATCCCTATGTCGGTTATGCAATGCCAAAGAGAATGCAAGAGCGCGACGCTGAGATCTTGAAATTCGATCTCGGATGTCACATCGCGAGGACCGCACATTATATGCAAAGCACACATTTTCTGAGACGCGCGGACGAAATCGGATTGCTTGTTTTCGAGGAGATTCCCGGATGGCAATATATCGGAGGAGAATCATTCAAAGAACGCACCTTCGCCAATTTGAGAACCATGATCCGGGCACATTTCAATCATCCCTCCATCGTATTATGGGGTGTTCGGATCAATGAATCGGGTGATGACCACGCATTCTATACCCGAACCAATGAGATTGCACGGATGCTTGATCCATCGAGGCAGACTGGTGGTGTCCGCAATTTCGCGCACAGCGAATGTCTCGAAGATGTGTATACGTACAACGATTTTTCCCATGACGGAAACAATCCCGGGTTGGATGATCCTAACAGGATCGCAGGAAAAATCAAACCCTATCTTGTTACCGAACACAATGGGCATATGTTTCCCACCAAGCGGACGGATAACGAAGAAAAGAAGATGGAACACGCATTCCGCCATCTTCGTGTGATCGAAGACGCATATGCCAATGACCGGATATCCGGCGCGATCGGTTGGTGTTTTTCCGATTATAATACGCATAGTCAATTCGGATCGATGGATCGTATCTGTTATCATGGTGTCATGGACATGTTCCGACTGCCGAAATATGCTGCTTTCGCATATATGGCGCAACATTCCGTTGAGCCGATCCTCCACATCGCATCGAATATGACTCCGGGAGAGTACGAACGCAGCGTGTTGAAGCGAGTGGTCGTTTTTTCGAATTGCGATTGGCTTGATTTCTATCATAACGAAACCTTGATCGGCAGAATATACCCTGCTTTTTCTCAGTATCCGCATCTGCCCCACCCGCCGTTTATCATCGATGACTTCATCGGTCGTCGCATTCTTGACGCACACATCTATCCACCTCGGATAGCTAAGCGGATCAAGAAAGTGCTGCTTTCATTCAATCGATTCGGATTCAAAATGCCACTGTTGGATCGCTTGCGCATGGCCAGTCTCATGATCTTGCATCGTCTGACGATGACGGATGCCATGGATTTGTACGGGACCTATGTGGGCAATTGGGGAAGCAACGATCCAATATATCGATTTATGGGTTATCGGGACAACATCGCAGTAATCGAAAAAACCATCGCCCAACCCAAACAGATTCGCTTCGAGTTAACGACCAAGGACCTCGAACTCAATCATCACACGACCTATGATGTCGCTCATCTCATCATCCGCGCTTTGGATGAACATGAACACATCGTCCCGGTAGAGAGAGCATTTCAGGTATCATTGAGTGAAGGTCTTGAATTGATTGGTCCGAATCCAATCCCCATGTGTGGCGGATTGGCTGCCTTCTACGTGAAAACGACGGGACGCGAGGCGTCCGCAACGGTCGTGATTCTCCAGGCGGGGTCCATGATGGCATCTTTAAATATCCACATCAAAAACGGAGCCTGAAATAGGCTCCGTTGACGTGTTCACAAATCGTGATTGACGAGAAACATGTAGACGATCGATATGGGAACAGCCAGTGAATACTCATCTGTGCCTTCAATTCCCCAGGTGTTAAGCCCGAGGAGATTGCCATCCACATCGACAAGCGCACCTCCGCTCGAACCTTGATGGATCATCGCGCTATGCGCCAAGACCGGAAAATCGACGCTCAAGATATTCTCCAGACCGATCAGTTCGCCGAATGTGACATTGTTTTCGACATCTAGAGGATTTCCGACCGCCAACACGAACTCGCCCACTTGGAATTTCGTGAAGGTGCGCGCGACGATGTCGATGATATGGATATCGGGGAAATCACCTTTCTCGAAGCGAACGACGGCGAGGTCCAAGTCGCTATCGGATGCGATGAGACTCGCGGAAATGGGTGTATCATGAAAGAACGTTTTGATTTCGTACACAGCAGTATACGATCCCGGGTTGATGACATGGTAGTTGGTGAGTGCATAATAATACGTTTCGTCTTCTTTGAAAATCACACCTGAACCTTCTGAAGTGGAACGCAAGATGCTGGAGGTGCCGAATGGACCGATGGAGCGTTCCTCATAAAGAGAAGTGGAGACGTGGATATTCGCACGGCGGATGGCATCGCGTGTCTCGATGAGGTGATGATTATACGTCTCAATGCTCATATCATGCGTGGGTGAACGATATGTCTGATAGGATGCATAATCAGCTTCAAGGACTGTGATGGTCCCCGAATGCGTCAGGACTCGGGTGGTGCTTGCTTGGGTGTGGGTATAAAAGGGCAGATCAAAAGGAAATGTGAACCCTTCGCATCCCAAGAGAAAAATGAAGGCGACACATATCCATATCCAACGAACTTTCTTTCGCATCACATCCACCCCTTTCATGCATATTATACATCTTTTTGTGGGTATTCGTCAGCGATTGTACTTTATTTTTATTTGTTTTATATGAAACGTGCGCGTAATGTTATATAATATATCATAACTTTTTTGACAAACCAATCTCGATATAAAGGTGGGAACATAACATGAATTTACCCGATATCAGTACGATGGATTTCACACTATACTTCAATATCCTCTTTTTTTCGATATTGGGACTCGGAATTTTGTTCGGATTTCTGAGGGGTTTTAAGAATGCCCTTTATTCGTTCATCGTGACCGTGATCTTTTTCATCATATTCTTTGTCACGATTGAGTTGGTCGTCAACTGGTTATGGACACTGAACATGCCGTTTTTAGGTGGCTTGCTCGCAAACATCGATCCGCGTCTCGCATCAGCTCAGAATCTCTCTGAGTCGCTCCCCGTGTTGCTCGAGATCTTTCTCGGTGATGTGCTCGGCGCATCTGTGGGCAATGAAAATCTCCTCGTATTTTGTACCGGCATCGCTTTGTTTGCCTTGAAACTGGTCTATACGCTTTTGTATTTCACGGTTATCCAGATCATCTATCGATTGGTATTCTGGATCATTAAAATGATTTTCTTCCGCACCAAGAAGAGCGAACGCAAGTACCGCTCGAAAAATCGGGGGCTCGGTGCTGTATTCGGTTTATTCGGAGCCGTACTCAGCGTCTATGTCACGATCATTATCTTTGGCGGCATCATGAGCATTTCCGAGAGTCTGCTCGTGTTTGCCCCGGATGATCAGCCGGAGCAGGTCGTCTTTGAATTTCCGCGTCAAGACGGCGTATTTCAGGCATCGCGCTCCGTGATACCCTTGGACAATCCCACTGATCCGTTGCCTATGCTCCAGGACGCCGTCGCTTTGCTTGAAAGCATGGTCGATTCGTATAATCAAAACGTGATCGTTTCGGGCGCAAGCATGATCGAGAGCTCGCAAGGAGAGAATCAATCGTTGCCTCTCAACCTCTACTTGTTTGATTCCGTACTGTCCATCTCGTATGATGAGACCACAATCGCGATTCGTGAAGAACTGTCCGTCTTTGCCAGCTTGGCAGG
>JBAZGL010000026.1:0-9965 GCA_041652855.1 Candidatus Izemoplasmatales bacterium | reverse complement strand
ATCCCGTAGACGGGATCATTCGCGAGCGGATGTCCGATATATGCCATATGGACGCGAATCTGATGCGTTCTGCCTGTTTCAAGCCGCATCTTCAATAACGTATGGGTCTGAAAACGCTCCATCACTTCAAAGTGTGTCACCGCCGGTTTGCCGGCATCCACGACTGCCATCTTCTTTCGGTCCTGACTATCTCTTCCGATCGGCGCGCGAATTGTTCCATGTTGATTCAGAATCACACCTTCGACCAAAGCGACATATTCTCGCTTCGTCGTCTTGGCACGCAGTTCGTCCTGGAGGATCTGGTGGGCACGATCGGTTTTTGCGACCATCAACAGGCCACTCGTATCTTTGTCAATGCGATGGACGATTCCCGGACGCAATGAATCTTGGATATTTTTCAACGCTTGAAAATGGTAGATCAGTGCGTTCACAAGGGTATGATTCGGATGGCCGGGAGCGGGGTGCACCACCATGCCCGAAGGCTTATCCACAACGAGTACCCAGTCATCTTCATACACGATGTCGAGCGGGATGTCTTCTCCCACGATGTCCAGTTCGGTGATGGGGAGCTCCCCTACCGTTACAAGATCGTTCAATTTCAAGCGATAGCTGGCTTTCACTGGATGGTGGTTGACCTCAATCTCATTCATCCCTATCATTTTTTGGATGATGGTGCGCGAATACTCTTCCATTTGAGTCGCCAAAAACTGATCGAGACGCATCAGGCAATCGACTTCAGTAATAACAAACTCTCTCGTCTCGTTCACGCCGCCTTCACCCGCTTCGGCTCGATCAAAAACTGGTCAATGAAAAACAACGTGATGCCGACGGTCAGACAGATGTCCGCAAAATTGAAAATATAAGACCAGATTCCGCGAAAATCGAGAAAATCAACGACTTTATGATCTGGTTGAAAGATCCGATCGATAGTGTTGCCGATGCTTCCGGCGATCAAGAGAATCAAACTGATCGTATATATGATCCGCCGCCGGTCTCGAAAATCATTTTTGACAAACATGACGCCAAAAATGGCGATAGCCACCATGAATACGCCAATGAAGAAATATAAGGCGTAGCCGGTATTCCCACCGATGCCGAACACGGCACCGGCATTACGCGTATAGGTCAAATGGAAAAAGTCCTGAATGATGGGGAATGTTTCTCCTTCAAATGCAAAAAACCCGACGATGAAATATTTGGTTAACTGGTCGACTATGACCAGAAACACGATAATCAAGAACAAGAAGACCATAGTATACCTCCCTAGACGATCCACATCGGAATCCAAACCAACACGACCAATACGCCGACAACAAGGAAAACACCACTCAGAATCGCCATATCGATCCACAGGACTTTCCGATAGGGGGATTGAGCTTCTGGACGCTTCAATTGGAGCGATTGTCGCATGAGATGGTGGAGCAACACATTGTGGAACATCACGGCAATCGTCAACAACAATGCCAAGGTGATGACCTTGTAGAAGAGGACAATCATGATTTCGACGAGAATCACATAGATCGGCCCCATCACCAGAAACGAGAACACAAGCGCGCCTAGAAAAGCGTCCAAAACCGCTTTGAACCCGAATTCTTGATAGACATTTTTCCACATCAAGATCCATTGCTTCATTCTCCATCACCCAGACTTTCCAGATAATCGAGACAATCGGTGAAATGGCTGACGGGTATCAACCAACCTTCGGGATCGATATGATAAGCTTCACATACATTCAATGCTTCCAAATAATTGTCATAGCTCACATCATTGAGGTAAGGGATGAAAAACACATCGACCCGATTTTCGTACGCGGTGATAATCTTCTGTTTCACGCCGCCGATGTAGCCTACATTTCCCTGATAATCGATGGTCCCCGTCCCAGCGATTTTCAAACCGCGGGTGATATCGGTTTCCACAAGCATATTATAGATCGACAGTGTTTGCAATAACCCTCCTGAGGGGCCGCCAATCGTGGTGTCATTTTCGTGGTAGATGGGAAACGTTTGCGTTTTATCCACAAGATAATAGCCTTTGAACGTAACCCCGAACAACCCAGTCTCGGGATTTTTCAACACGCCCAAAGTATACGTCTCCTGGTTGGGCCTGCGGAACGTGAAGTCATATGTCTCTCCGATGGTCGTATGAAGTCCCACGTCAGATGTGCTCGTGAGGACAACTCCGCCATCTCCGACGACTTGCACGAACTCATCACCAAAAGCAATCTGATTGTAATGGCTGAGGTAAGATGATTTTCCGAAAACCATGGTGCGGTAATCGTAAGCAATATGGATGTTCGAATCAGATTTCTGAGCTTCGAGATACGCGACGATGATTGCCGCATTCACTGAGATGAATTTATCTTGGTAACTGATCTGCGTCACTTCGGAACTGGTATAGGTCTGATAGCTCGGAGGCAAAACCGATAAATCCGCATAGGGGCTGAAATAGCCGACGAGAAATTGGAAAATCGTCGGTTTCGGAATCCCCATCACGAATGTGGTCGATATCGTCCCTTCGATTTTCTTATCGGACTGGTAGTCAATGGATACCAACCGTTCAACTTCCGACAAACCCCCAGGAGACTGAACATAGTACTCGATTGGATACATTAACAAAAACATGAGTGCGAGATAGGGAATGAAAAGGTACTTGACGGCTTGTTCGAATTTTTTGAGCAGTTCATTCATGATATTGCACCTTAAGATGATAGTGTTCGAGTTGCCGAGTCTTGACGCCGGCTGAATCAAACATTTTCTTCGCAGCGATGTCCGAATCGGTTCCTGCATATTTATCCGATAGATAAATCACTTCCCGAATACCCGATTGAATGATCAATTTAGCGCATTCATGACATGGAAACAACGTCACATAGATTCTGGATCCTTCGAGGTCAACGCTCGAATTAAGGATCGCATTCGGCTCCGCATGCACGACATAGGCATACTTCGTCGAAAGAAAATCCCCTTCTCTTTCCCATGGATAGGCCTCATCGTCACAGCCGATCGGAAATCCGTTATAGCCGATACCGACGATGCGATTTTTCTGATTCACGATACACGCGCCGACTTGGGACGTATCATCTTTACTACGCATGCTTGATAATTGAGCGACACCCATGAAGTATTCGTCCCAAGTGATATAGTCCTTTCGTTTCATCCCTTAGCCTCCGATCGATGGATACAGACAGCGATTTTCGCTGCGAGCTCACAATTATTATACACGAGTTGACGGTTGGCTTCCAAGCTTTTTCCATCGGTCAACTCATTGATTTTTTGCAGTAAAAACGGGGTGACTTCCTTGCCATGAATATGTTCTGCCTCAGCTTGAAGCAATGCTTCCGTAATGGTCGCATCGATTATCGATTTAGCGAGCGAATAGGACTCGGGTATCGGATTCGCAATCAATACGCCTCCATGAATATGGAGTTGTGCACGCTTCAGGATGAAGTCCGCAATCGCTTGGACGCTATCATAACGATAAGGAATCCTTAACGCCGATTCGCGAGTAAAAAACTCTGGAAACACGTCTGTCTGGTATCCGATGACGGGCACGCTCTTCGTTTCAAGATATTCCAATGTTTTCGCTAAATCCAAAATCGATTTCGCTCCTGCCGAAACGACGACCACATCAGACCGTGACAATTCATCAAGGTCTTGTGAAATGTCAAAGGTGTGTTCCGCTTGCCGATGGACGCCGCCAATACCTCCGGTCGCAAAGACTTTGATGCCGCATTCAGCCGCCACGAACATCGTTCCGGCCACGGTGAGCGCTCCGTCGTGTCCGCCGGCGAGAACAAAGGGAAGATCGCGACGCGATGTTTTATAGACCGATTTGCCTTTTTGGCCGATGGTTTCGATTTCCTGTTGTGACATACCCACATGGATTTTGCCACCCAGAATGGCGATGGTCGCAGGAATCGCATGGTGTTCACGAATGATGCTTTCACACATCAAAGCGGTTTCGACGTTTTGGGGATAGGGCATTCCATGCGCGATGATCGTCGATTCAAGTGCAACGACAGCGCGTTGTTCTTCCAGCGCTTTTTGGACTTCAGGATGAATGTGATACACGGTATTCCTCCTTCAGTTCTTCGTCTTTCGCCAAGTGCATGCGCACATGGCAATAGCCCGTGGGATTTTTGTCGAGATAATCCTGATGATATGCTTCAGCGTCAAAGAATGTGCAAGACATCTTGACTTCTGTTTGGATTTTTTTAGCATATCGGAGTTGAACGCGGTCAATCCAAGCTTTGGCATTTCGCTTCTCATCTTCGGTCGCGATATAGATCGCACTGCGATATTGAATACCAATATCACTCCCTTGTCGGTTCACTTCCGTCGGATCGATAATCCGAAAAAAATGATCGAGGATGGCATCAAAAGGGATGACCGATGGATCATACGAGATTTTCACTGCTTCGACATGTCCGGAATGATTGCATACATCGCGATAGCAGGGCGGATTTTGTGGGCCATCCGTATAACCCACTTGCGTATCGATGACGCCCTTAAGGCGTTTGTAGTACGCTTCGACACCCCAAAAACAACCCCCTGCCAAAATGATTTCCTTCATCTGAATACCTCTTTCATAAACCCAATAGGTCACGAACGACCTTTGCGGCCATCATCAATCCGCCCACCGAAGGGACGAAAGCCGTCGATCCCAAAGCGGTGCCTCGGGGAGACATCGGTGTTTCGCTTGAGTATACCACGGGAAAATCTAAACGAACTCCCTTTTGACGCAATCGGGACCGCAAGGCTTTCGCCAGTGGACATACTCGAGTTTCCGCCATGGTGGATAATTGAACTCTTTCGGGAAAAATCTTATTTGCCAGTCCCATACTGGAAATTAGCGGCACCTGTTGGTCGAGACAATAGGTGATCAAATCCATTTTCACCGATACCATATCGATGGCATCCACAACGTAATCTGCCTTATTCATAAAAAACGGATGAATCCGTCCACTTTCCACCCATTCGTTCACGGGATGAACGGTAATGGATGGATCGATATCGTGAATACGCATCGCCATGACATCCGTCTTGTATGCCCCCAAAGTGCTTTCCAAGGCGATGAGTTGCCGATTGATGTTGGACAACTCGATTCGATCGCCATCAATAATCGTGAGGGTGCCCACGCCACTGCGTGCGAGTGCTTCGGCCGCATATGCGCCCACGCCTCCGAGTCCGAAGACCATCACATGTTGGGTTTTGAGAAAGTCGAGCTTTTCCATACCGATCAGAGCTTCAAGCCGTTGATAACGCATGTCATCCTCCAACAAATAAGGCTGCCTTCGCAGCCAATCATCTTTTTTTCATGTAATCGAATTTGAAGTATTTGCGCCCTAAGGTGTACAACAAGTAAAAAAAAGCGGCGAACACGATGATCATGACGTTGGCGATGTATTGTCTGCTTCCGCCCAGATAATCGTAGAGCACGGCAATACCGAGCAGACCGAATGCGCTCTGAAAGAGCAGATAAATGAACTCTCCGCGATAAGAAGCTTTGACACGACGCTTATAATGATCTCGATTCAACCACAGAATCAATGTGCCCGCGATGGTCAATGCGAGGACGACCATGGCAACCCAAAACATGAAGCGATAGATATCAAGCACGCTGGAAAAATCAAATATATAGGAGAGTACAAGTACATTGGGTAAAGCGAGGATCATCGTCGCATAAAAGAGAATGACACGAATTTCGTACTCGGAATAGATCTTGGGCTTCTTGCCTTGCATCATGTCTTACCCTCTCCCAAAGGACCCTCCGTCAGTTCAGTCAACTGCCGCTGCTCCTTGAAGAAATGATAAAAGACGCGAATCGACGCTGCGATCGGAGAAGCAAAGATGACGCCCAGCGTGCCGAAAAGCGAACCAAAGAACAGAATGGAAATGATGATGATCAATGGATGCATCTCGAGTTGGTGCGCCATGATGACCGGTTGGAAGATATTGCCTTCGATAAACTGCATCACGACATTCACGGCGAGGACGAGCAAAGGCCCGGGCGCGCCACCTACGATGACTGAATAGATGATCGGTGGAACAGCCGCGATGATCGTCCCGAAATACGGGATGATATTGGTCACGCCGACCAAAACACCAAAGACAAAGAAATATTTGAGTCCAATCAATTTATAAACGATCGTGGCAACGGTTCCGATCGCCAGCATCAATAACAGTTGTCCTCTCAGATATGCGCCGACCGTTTGATTCAGGCGGGATCCGAGTTCTGCCATACGCTTCTCATGTTTTTGCGGTATCACGGAACGGACGCGGTCACTGATCATCTCATAATCACGAAGATAATAGATGAGCAAAATCGGCAATATCGCCACCGCCGTCAACAATGGCAACAACACGCCGGACAAACGAGAAATCAAACCGGGAAGAGCCTCATCCAGCCAAGTATTGAAGAAATCGGTTTCATTGATGTATTCCATGATTTTGTCATACAGATCCGGGCCAAGGAAAAAATCATCGCGCAAATCCCCGGTCAAGTAGTCGATAATCTTTTGAAAATCGTTGGTGAAGAAGTTCTTGATTTCATCGACGACGAACGGTGTTACGAAGAAAAATATCGCAAAGATGATGCCCACCGTAAGCAAAAAGACAATACCGAGGGATAGTCCGCGCGGTCCAATACCCTTCTTTTCCAAATATCGGATCAAAGGAAACATGATCAAGGCAAACAGCCAAGCTAGGGCTACAGGTACGATGACGGTGCGAATGGCGTTGATGATCCAACTCCAGACTTCACTGAACTGAACAGCCATGAACACAACCGCAAGCGCGAGCAAGGCGATAGCCAAATATTTAATTATCCGATTTAAACGGTCATCAGCGATTGGTTTCTTTTTCAATCCGTTCACACCCCATCCTTATCCCAAAATTATAGCATACTTTTACGACAAAGAATAGATGATTTCTATTTCTCGCCCGACTCGGAAGAATGATGACAACCGTCGTGTGTGTTTTCTTGATTAGAAGCGATTCTTTCCGATAGGTACAAAGAGAGTTCGTCCAACTTCACCCGTGCCTCTTTTCCCGAGCTGGCATTTTTGACATTGATCATATTTTCATCGAGCTCGGAATCACCAAAAATCAAAAAATAACAGGGGTTGAAACGTTCCGCATGACGAAACTGCGCTTTGAGCGAGCGATCTGAACATACGCTGTCGATCCTCAAACCACTTTGGCGCAATGACTCGCAGATCTCCATCGCTTTGACTCTCGGTCGATTTCCCAAGACGATCATGAACCCATGAAGACGTTCATCTTCCGTTTGCGTGGAAACGGATTCAAGCGCCAATAACAGTCGTTCCAGACCGAAAGCGAAGCCCACAGAAGGCAATTCAGGGCCTCCGAGGTCTTCGGACAGCCGATCATATCTGCCTCCCCCTCCGAGCGTCGCCTGTGCGCCAAGGGATGGAAGATCCGCTTCAAGCTCGAAGACGGTATGCGTGTAATAATCCAATCCGCGCACCAAGGAAGTGTCGATGATGTATGGGATGTGCATTTGATTGAGATAGGCTTGAAGTTGGGAAAAGTGGTCTTTAGCAGCGTCCTTGATGATCGATAGCGGTTTGGGAGCCTCTGTAAGCACCACATGGTCGCGGTCCACTTTACAGTCCAGGACCCTTAGCGGATTTTCTTCGAAACGACGTTGGCAATCCCCACATAACAGACCGATTTTGGGACGTAGATACTCCGTCAAGACATATTTGTAGTGTTGTTGGTCATCGTGATCGCCCAACGTATTGATTTTCACTTGAACGTGATCAATACCGATATGACTCAGAAATTTCAACGCATATGCGATCATCTCGGCGTCAATCTGCGGGGACACGGAACCGATCGCTTCGGCACCGAACTGATGGAACTGACGTTGGCGTCCTTTTTGCGGGCGCTCATAGCGAAACATCGGTCCATAGTAATAGAGTTTCAATGGTAACGGTTGCGTTGCGTACAACTTGTTTTCGACCACGCTGCGCACAATCGGAGCCGTGCCTTCGGGCCGCAGGGTGATCATTCTCCCTCCGCGATCCTGAAAGTCATACGTCTCTTTCTTGACGATATCCGTGCTTTCACCTACACCGCGATGAAACAAGACCGAGTCTTCAAAAATGGGTGTGCGGATTTCTTTGTAATGATACAGGCTTGAAACATATCGAATCGCTTTCTCCACTGCCTGCCAACGGCGGGATTCCTCAGGCAGAATATCTTGCGTTCCCTTGATTTTATAGATCATGAAGTCATCTCCTTTATGAAAAAATCGTCCTCAATGATTAAGGACGATCGCTCGTTTCCAGCGCTTGAGTGAACACGAAACGTTTAGACGAAGTACTTTTCGCTAACGTGTTCAACCACATACGATACAAGATCGCTCACGTCTTTCATTTTCGTCGCAGCTTCGTCGGAAATTGAAACGAGGAATTCGCTTTCGATCTGGTTGAACAATTCCAGTGCATCCAGTGAATCTGCGCCAAAATCATCCGCAAGTCCGGCTTCCATCACTACTTTTTCGGCTTTTACACCAAGTTCTTGAACAATGATTTCTTTTATCTTTTCAAACACCACTTGCTTCTTATCCATTCTGTGCAATCCTCCACTTGAAGATATTTGTTTCATCCATTGGTATTATAGATGATTTTTCCATTTGTGTCAAATACATCGGGACAAAATCTTATCTTTCGATGATCAGGGTAAAAGGACCGTCATTGACCATTTCCACCTGCATATGCGCACCGAAAACACCACACTTGATAACCATCCCCGTCAATCGGCTCAATAATCGATTGAAATGATCATAGAGCTCTGAAGCCTCCTCTGTGCCCAAAGCGTTGGTGAACGAGGGACGAGATCCGTCTTTCATGTCACCGTACAAGGTGAATTGCGAGACGCTCATCATCGATCCGGAAACCTGGTTCAACGAGAGGTTCGTCTTACCATCGGCGTCTGGAAAAACGCGCATTTTAGCGATTTTATTCGCAATGTACGTCACATGCTCGATTGTGTCATTCGTGCAAAAACCCACGAGAATGACGAGCCCGATTCCCATCGTGTGTGTGACAAGGTTCTCAACTTTCAGTTCCGCTCTTGATACCCGCTGTATCACGACTCGCATATCAACAAATCCTCTCGATCGAAAAGATTCCGCGCACGCGCTGGATGTTATTGATGACGCCGTCGAGTTCGACGACATTGCCGATTTCAATCCGCATGCGCACGATCCCTTCATGAACCTTGTTGGTTTGCGCGCTGACCTGGTTGATCTTGGCTTTTGCGGATGTCGCGGCATTGATGATGTCCGCCAGCACGTTGTCACGATTTTGAACGATGATCTTCAGACTGGTCTCATACTTCTTGGTGATATTGGCTCCCCAGAAGACATCGATCAATCGTTGCGACGCGAAATAGGTCAGATTGTTACACTGTTTCCGGTGAACGATGATGCCTGCATTTTTGGACACATAACCCACGATTTCGTCTCCAAGAACTGGGTTGCAACAATGCGCAAGTTTCACCGATGGATTCGTCAAGCCTTCAACGATGATATTGATCTCGCTGTGCAATGTCCGCGTCTTGCCTTGACGTTTATCGTCCTGTGGTTTATTGATTTTTTCCAGCAGTTCTTCTTCGGTGATGATATCCTTGCCGGTGATCAGATTAAGTGCGCCGATCGGCGACAGGATATTCTTGCCGATTTCATAATACATGTCCTCAACCGATTTGATTCCTTTGTTGCCAAAGAGGTCTTTGGCCATTTTGTCGGTCAAAGCGACTTGCACGTGGCGGGACTGAACTTCTTTATCAAACTCCTCCTTGCCCTTTTCGATCAGGTAATCCCGGCGCTGACGGTTCAGATAGTTTTTGATCTTGCTTCTCGCATTCGAAGTCTTCGCGATTTTGAGCCAGTTATCATTGGGTCCGACAGCGTTTTGGCTGGTTTTGATTTCCACG
>JBAZGL010000025.1:0-10215 GCA_041652855.1 Candidatus Izemoplasmatales bacterium | reverse complement strand
CAAAAGTCAGGTTATATCACGTTTTTATTGATTACAACTGCCTATGTGTCGATTTTTCCGAGAATCTCAACAATTTCCTCGATCTTCTTTTTGCCTTCATCATCTACGACTTCAGCGACGCATTGTTTGAGATGCGCAGTCAGAATGATCTTGTTCGCATTCTTCAAAAGGGCTATGGTCGCCAGTAATTGTTGGGATATGTCGATGCAGTACCGGTCATCATCGACCATTTTGATAATGCCCTCCATTTGACCTTTGGCGAGTTTTAGGCGCTTGACGACTTCGTTTCGATCCGCTTTCATCGGTCGATTTCCTCAAGCGGATAACCCGCCTGTTCCAAGAGTTCCATCATTGCCTTGAGATTGGTGTTTTCATCCATTATGATGGATGCCTGGTGGCGTTTCAAACTGACGCGTGCACGGATGACACCGGGAAATTGTTTCAATATCTCCGCGACGCGCTTCATGCAATGGCTACAATGCATGCCGTTGACGTTGAATGTCTTTTTCATCTGATTCTGCTTCCTTTCTATTTGGCCCACTTGAGCCTGAGTGCATTGAGTACAACCGATACGCTGCTGAAACTCATCGCAAGTGCAGCCAGCATCGGGTTGAGCGTGATTTGAAACCACGGGTAGAGAATGCCCATGGCGATCGGGATACCGATGATATTGTATATGAAGGCCCAAAACAAGTTCGTCTTGATCGTGGACATCGTATGTTTGCTTAAGCGGAGGGAACGGACGATATCCAAGGGTTCGCTCTTGATGAGTACGAGGTCCGCCGATTCGATTGCGATGTCGGCTCCGGTTTTGATTGCGATTCCGACGTCCGCTTCGATCAAAGCGATGGCATCGTTGATGCCATCACCGACCATCCCCACACGTCCACGTGTTTTTTTGAGTTCCTGAATGATGGATGCTTTTCCGCTCGGAGTGACGCTCGCTGAAATGTGGTCAATTCCGACTGCTTTAGCGATCGTACGGGCACTCTCAAGATGATCTCCCGTCACCATGATCACTTCTACGCCTTGCTTCTTCAGTTCAGATACCGCCTGAGTCGCATGTTTCTTGATTGCGTCAGCCAACGCAATCACTCCTAAGAGCAGTTCGTCCCGTGCCACGAACACGAGCGTTTTACCTGTATTTCTTAATGCTTCAATGTTTCCCTGAAGCACATCGCTCTCTATATGGTGTTCGATCATTAGTTTATCGTTTCCGACTAGGTATCGATGACTGTCATCCTGTGCGACAATACCGAAACCAGGAATGTTCTGCACACTGTCGATGGCTTTTGCACCGAGTTGTTCGGACTCTGCGCGTTGGACGATCGCTTTGGCGATCGGATGCTCAGAATGTTGTTCAAGGCGTTGGGCAACGGCAAGCATTTCCAATTCATCGATTCCGTTTCGAGTAATTAGATCGGTGACCATAGGCTTCCCTTCAGTCAAAGTGCCTGTCTTGTCAAGAACGATCGTTTTCAGGCGATGGGCCACTTCAAGCACATCGGGATTTCTGATCAGGATACCTTGTTCTGCGCCTTTGCCGGTCGCGACCATGATCGCTACGGGTGTCGCGAGACCCAGCGCACACGGACACGAGATGACCAACACAGAAATCATGATGGACAAGGCTTGGTGAAACGGCTGATTGAATGCCAACCAAATCACAAAGCTGAGCACAGCCAGACCGATTACGATCGGCACGAACACATAACTGATGCGATCCGCCAATCTCTGAATCGGAATCTTCTTTGCCTGGGTGTCCTCGATAAGTTGAATAATCATCGATAGCGTGGTATCACGACCGACTTTTTCCGCTTTGACACGCAACGAACCAGTCACATTTATGGTGGCTGAAGTAATGACATCTCCCGTTTTTTTGAACACCGGGAGCGGCTCGCCGGTGAGATAGGATTCATCGACATCCGATTCTCCGCTGATGACAACGCCATCCACCGGAGAAGCCATTCCCGGTTTCAATATGACGATATCACCTGGTACAATCAACTCTGGAGCGACTTCGATAATCGCTCCTTGTCGTTCTATATATGCGATTGAGGGTGCCATACGCATCAATGCGCGAAGCGATGCGGTCGTCTTGTGTGTGCTTCGCTCCTCGAGATACTTTCCTAAAGCCACAAATGTCAATATCGCGCCACTCGCTTCAAAATAGAGATGCACCCCCGTGTGCATCGCATCAGGCAAAGCCAAGACAAACAGGGCATATAGCCCATATATCAATGCGGCAGACGATCCGATGGCAACCAGTGAATCCATATTCGGAGCACCGCAAAACAATTGCCGAAAACCCCTGACAAAAAAAGCATGGTTGATGATCACGATCGGCAGAGTCAAAAAGAACTGGATCAGGGCGGACAACAGGTGGTATTCGGGTTGCGCCAATATGCCAGTAGCCCCGGATATAATCATGTCGCCCATCGCGACATACATCAGCCCAAGCAAAAAAACGAAGGATAGGATGATTCGCTTTCCCGAAAGCATGAAGGTCGCTGTTTCCGCGACTTCTTGATGAGCTTCATTACCGAGTTTCGCCTGGTAGCCCGCCTGAGATACGGCTGCGATGATCGACTTCGACGAGACTGATTCGTCGTCGTACTCCACGACCATCGACTTTCCAAGCAAGGATACATTGACATTTTTGACGCCTTCAAGCGCAGCCACTTTCGTTTCCACGCTATGTTGGCACGCGGCACATGTCATGCCTTTAACGGTGTATTGTTCCTTCATATACTATACCCCCTGTATAGTATATTATATTCGGAAACAATGATCAATGTCAAACATTGTGCAAAAGAAAAATCCGCAGAGTGCGGATTAATGAAAATCTTCTATCAATCCCCTGAGGAGATTGAAAAATTTGCCGACGTGCACGCCATCCAAAAGCGCATGATGTGCCGATATCGCAATCGGGATCTTGTATCGATCGCCATCGGGATAAAAACGTCCCCATGAGATTCTTGGAATCGAATCCATTTTTTGAGTGGAAAAGGGGTGAGTCAAGGATGTGAATGTCACCCAAGGGATGGCAGAAATGTAGATGAGATCATCTTTATCTTTCACATCTTCAAGAGATTTCGACAACTTGGCTTGATGGATATCTTCATCGACCATGCGACAGAACAAAACCGGATCCTCATGGTAATCCGTCGTCACAAATGAAAACAAATCATCATCGGCCAAAACGGTATAAGAAGGATGGACGACATCATGAATCACGACTTCTTCGCCACGAATGCGGGTCCGAAACTCGGGAATGTGGTTGAGGGCAGTCATCACTGTATGTAAAAACGTAGCGAAAAAAGACTTTTTTTGCGCTTTGATGATCCGATACAGCGGGGTAATATCGACTTCTGCGGTCAAACTGAAATGAGGCATATCATAATCTTTGAATAACGCATAGTGCTTGCGCCGCTTCCAACGAGCCATATCAATTTTTTCCATCAGGCGTTTCTCACTTTGGGAGGGACATCTAGAATATCCAAAATCGCCATGTCTGATTCCGATAGTTCGAAATCAAAGACGTCAATATTCTCTTTGATGCGTAATTCATTGACGGATTTCGGCAAAGGCAGATGGCCTTTTTGCAAACTCCACCTCATCGCAATCTGAGCGGGAGAACGATGAATCCGGCGCGCGAGTTCATGAATGAGCTCTACTTGAAACAGCCGCCCAGTGGCGAACGGAGAATACGCCTCAATCAATATGTTGTGCGCGCGCGCATAAGCCACGGAATCGTTTTGCGGCGCACCCGGACACAAATAGATCTGGTTGACATGAGGGATAAACGATGTGGCTTCGATCAGCGGGTCGAGATGCATCGGCAAAAAATTGGATACACCGATGGAGCGGATCTTTCCTTGATGATACAATTCGATCATCGCTTTCCATGATTCGATGTTCCGTGCATGATATTCCGACCCGTCTCCACTTTCACCCCATGGTTTGGGCGCATGAATCAAGTATAGATCCAGATAATCTGTGCCAAGTCGATCCAAAGTTTCCTGGAACTCATCCAACGTGATCTGGTAGCCTTTTTTTTGCGCATGGAGCTTTGAAGTGACAAAGATTTCCGAGCGGGGGATCATAGCGTCACGGATCGCTCGCCCCACGGATGGCTCGTTGCCATATGCTGCAGCAGTGTCGATATGGCGGTATCCATGTTTGAATGCCATCAAAGTCGCATCGTAGGCGGTCTTTCCATCGGGGATTTGCCAAGTTCCAAAACCGACGGAGGGGATTGTGATATCATTACTGAGTACATAAGCTTTTTGTACGTCCATCGTCTACCTCCTAATGAAAACACGTCATATAGTATCATTATATCAAAAAGCTGTGTGAAAATCCATACAAGCGCATAAAGATGGGGCATTCCCTTGTTTTGGTCGGGCTTGGATGCTACAATAATCCATAAGCAATCCTGATCCTGGTTAAGCTTCTGTGATTGCACCTTTAACGAAAGCAGGTAGCGAATATGTCAAAAATTATCCAGACCCCGCTCGCGCCAAAAGCCATCGGTCCGTATGTGCAAGCCATTCAATGTGATTCCATGTTGTTCATTTCCGGTCAGTTACCCATCAATCCTGAAAACATGGCTGTCGATGAAGGAATCGAGGCGCAGACGACACGGTGTTTGACTCACATTTTCTCTATTGTCGAAGCGGCCGGATTCCCACAGTCATCCATCGTCAAGCTGACGGTCTATATGCAAGATCTATCCCAGTTCACCGAGATGAATCGCGCATATGAATCTTGTTTGGCAGGCCACAGACCGACGCGCTCCACGGTTGAGGTTGCCCGACTTCCCAAAGATGTACTGATTGAAATCGATGCCATCTGTCACCAATAAAAAAGGGGAAGGTCATCTTCCCCTATATGTTATCTATTAATCTATCTGGCTGAAATTTTCCTTTGTAACGCCACAATCGGGACACACCCAATCTTCGGGAATGTCTTCAAATGCTGTACCGGGCGCAACACCGCCATCGGGATCGCCATATTCAGGATCATAGATGTAACCACAGACTTCACAAACCCACTTCTTCATTCTTTTCCCTCCAATGATATCCTTTTCTTGTTTTCAATGTAACATACAAAAAAATGCTTGTCAATACTTACCCATAAACTCACTTGACTTCAACTTGATATTCTTCGCTCATCGCTTGAATCTTCATCCGAAAATAGTCTGCGATCTCCCGTTTGTCCTGATGCTTCAACCGTTCCAATATGGATTCGCCTGGTCCGATCATGATCAGGCGTTCTTTTTTGGAAAAATAGATCGGAACCACGGGAATATCTACTTTGCTCACTTTATGGTATTCCTTGACGAGTTGTACAAACCCCGCATGGAAGACAATCGGGACTTCAAGATAGCCTGATTCCGAATCTTCGGGAAAAATGAGGATCGAGTTACCGGCATCCAGATGCGCGATACTTTCTTTTAGCGTCTTTCTGATGCGTATGTCCGGGTATGATGGAATGAGATGGATGCCTTGGTACAGTCGTTTCGAAATGATCGCGAACAGCGAGGCGAGCACCCAAGCGCTGAATTTGGGGTATTTGAGCTTCTTGGTGTAAAAGACGTGATACAAATACCGCCAGCGGGAACGATAGCCTTGAGTCATCGGGTATGCACCCCATGGAACAAATATTTTGGGGAAATATAATGATAGCGTAAAGGGGCCGCTCGCCCCCGAATGGGTGCTGATGAACACCGCCTTTTCGGGGATGTTTTCGCTGCCTATGATCCGAGGTCGCGACTTAAAAAGGCGCAGTATTTTCTTAAGCGCAGAAAAAATCGGACCACTTTTTGCTATATAGCGCATGTGTCTGGGCATCTGTTCAATCCTCCACGTAAGTCATCGGTGTCACGTAATCGAAATCAGACTTCTAGGTGTTCCGTCAACGCTTTGACGTCCAT
Organism: Candidatus Izemoplasmatales bacterium; assembly: GCA_041652855.1. Classification (GTDB taxonomy): domain Bacteria; phylum Bacillota_I; class Bacilli_A; order Izemoplasmatales; family Hujiaoplasmataceae; genus JAAYZB01. The sequence goes on along the minus strand of JBAZGL010000025.1, from coordinate 4,277 downwards.
TTGAACCTCGTAAGCCACTTCGGGTTTCAGTGGGCCTTCGGCGGACATCACGGCATAGCCTTTTGGCGTGACAACGGGTGTGAACCCGTGTTTCTTCAGGACTTTGCCGATGTGATCCGTCCCATAGCCGAATGCACCCATCAATTTACGAAGCACTTTGGATTGGATATCCCGCGTCTCGATTCGCGTATCAAATATCGCAACCCGATAATCCTTCATCGCTTTCGCTCCCGTGCGAATGGAACGGATGATGGTAGGCATCGCCCGAAACCCTCGCGTGGGGGATCCGAAAATCACAAGAGATACATCGCGGTATCGATCCCATTCGAGACGCTCGGCATGGACTAATTCTGCGTCAATATCACGGTTTTGAAACTCCATTTGATACATTTCTGCCACATGCAACGTATTGCCGTACACGGAATCATAAATGATCAAAACTTTCATGAATCCGAACCTCCTCACATTGCTTCTATTTTAAAAATCGCTTCAAAAAATTATATTTTTTTTGGGTATACGGATGGTAACGTTGAGGCAAATCGATGATCTTTCCTTTAAAAACGACCGACCGGGCATTCGAGAAAGTGAGAAAACTCAGTCGCCCGTGGTATCGACCCATACCACTCTCTCCCACGCCACCGAATCCCATGTGAGGAGAAAGGTAATGCATGATGGTGTCATTGATGGTGGCCCCGCCGAAACTCAGGTTTGCCAACCAATATTTCCGCATTTTCCCGTTTTCCGCAAAGAGATAGAGCGCAAGCGGTTTGGGTTGGTTTTGAAGATAGGAGATGACTTCTTCTGGATTGGAATAGGTCAATAGCGGTAAAATCGGTCCGAAAATCTCTTCTTGCATGATCGGCGAATCCACGCGGACATCGTCGAGGATGGTCGGCGCGATTTTCGTTGAATCCGCTTCGCCACCGATAACGACATGTTCCTCTGCCATCAAATTCCGTAAGCGTTGATGATGATGCGGATTGATGATCTTCGGCAATTCGTCTGACTGTAGTGGAGAGGACCCAAAAAAAGCTGTGATGTAATGGTTCATCCACGTGATGAACTCGGATTTCTTCTCCTCTGGAATCCAGACATAATCCGGAGCGATGCACGTCTGTCCAGCATTGAGGAATTTACCGAATGCCACGCATTTCGCCGCGTGTTTGATGTTGGCGGATGAATCGATGATTGTGGGACTTTTCCCCCCGAGCTCAAGGGTTACGGGTGTGAGATGACGGCTTGCCTTTTCCATTACAGTTTTGCCGACATGCACGCTGCCTGTAAAAAATATATAATCGACATTTTGATCCAGCAACAATTGATTTTCTTCGCGTCCGCCTAAAACGACGCATACGTACTCACTCGGAAAAGCCGCTTCAATCAGTTTTTGGATGATTTTGGCAGTGTTCGGTGCGTATGAAGCAGGTTTCAAAATGACCGTATTACCAGCTGCGAGCGCACCGATCAGGGGCATGATCGATAATTGGAACGGGTAATTCCAGGGACTGATGATCAATGTGACTCCGTATGGTTCATACATGATACGGCTTTTCGACGGAAACATCAAGAGCGAAGAGGGAACCCGCTTTGGACGCATGAAGCGGGATAATCTCTTTTCAAACAAGGTCAGTTCTGATAGGACGATACCAATCTCGGTCATAAACGATTCATACGCGGTTTTACCCAAATCAGCGTGAAGCGCAGCTGATATTTCACTTTCCAGCACACGAATCTGAGTCCTCAAAGTACGCAATGCCTCTAGTCTGAAAGCGAGTGGGCGTGTAGCTCCTGTATGAAAATATGCTTTTTGTCGTTGAACGATCTCTTGAATGATCATTTTTACACCCCAATAAATTATGGTAATTTTTCATTCATTATATCATATTTTTCGAGTATTTGATATAATATGGAACAAATGTCGACAACAGAAAGGGCCAGTATTCATGATCTACATCACAGGAGCTACAGGTCACATCGGTAATAATCTCGTACGCCACTTCCTCGCCAACAACATCGAGTTCACACTTCTGCAAAGACAGTCCGGCAAAGCCCTTGAAGACCTACAGGTGAATGCCATTCAAGGAGACATTTTTTCTCCGACCTTTTTAGCCCATCATCTTCATTCAGGCGATATTCTCGTTCATCTGGCCGGATTCATCGATCTCGCGAATCGTGACTCGGAGACCTCAGACCGGATTAACAACTTGGGAACCAGGACGATCGTGGATTATTGTCAAAAGAATGATGTGCGACTCATCTATACCAGTTCAGTGGACTGCATTTACCGCGAAAAGAATGATCATCCCATCGATGAACCCGATGCTTTCTATCCCGAAAGAATGAAGTCGAATTACGCCATCAGTAAAGCTCGGGGAACCGCCTATCTGCTTGATAAAATCCAAAACGAAGGCATGAACGCGTTGATTCTATACCCTTCTGCCGTCATCGGCGTTCATGATTACAAACCTTCCGCGGCAGGCGTTGAAATCCAAAAAGCCTTGACCAGACGCCTATTGTTCTATATCAAAGGCGGCTATAATTTCATCGATGTGCGCGACTGCGCCCAGGCCATTCTCAACACCATTCACGATCAACGTACCGGGAGTTATATCCTGGCGGGACATAATAGCACCTTGGTCGGCTTTTACAAGCAGATCTTGGGCGTCATTCATAGAAAAGCCTTGCTCATTCCGGTTCCGGCAGCCATTGCCAAATTGTTTCTGTTCATCGTCCCACGGTTTTCGAAAATGATGATCGACACAGTCGTCGACAACTATGCTTATGACAACACCCGCATGCTCAGGGATCTGCTTCCCGAGATTCGTCCGTTGCCCACAACCATCAAGGACACCGTGGATTGGTTTCTCACACATACTCATATCAAACATAAATAAGCAGGGGCGGAATGCCCCTGCTATTCATTTGATTTATGAACCAACTGGTATTGTGTTTCAATGCGGGCGAGTATCTGTTGGAATTCCTCAGGGTCTTCCATGTCCCGGATCGGGAGCCAGAGAATCTTCTCCTCGGGTACTTTGTATGCGCGGAAGATCCGTCTCAACACATCATAGTAGTTGCCGTAGTGGAAAACAAGATAGTCATGCTGGTCTTTTTCGATTTCCCGACCGCGTTTGCGGACGTTTTCGAAGAGTTGTTCGGTTTCGCGAACGATCACGATATGAATATCGACATCGGGTATCCGCTTCATATGCTCGTCAGCAATCGCATAGGTCAATGCGACTTCCATCGCTGACATCGTCCCATCCAGTCGAAGCAATTCGGTAAACACGAGATTGGAAAACAAGGTGGAATCACAGACGACATCGGGTTCGTTCTTTGTCCGCCACATGAGCAAAAACAAGGAACTGTAGAAAGCATTTTGCGATAAGAGTGCAAAAGTCGCTTTATCTTGATAGAAAAGCGGTAAGTATTCGTTTTTCTCTACGGGCTCTTCAATCAACTTTGAATGATAATAGTCTGCTAACTTTCTGGATAAGGTTGATTTGCCACTACCGATCGGGCCAACGATGCCAATTCTCATTTTTTTCCTCCACCATCATAATTACTTTTCATTATATCGGCTCATTCAGCCAATGTCAAAAGGTCCGGCAAAGTTTTATGAAAAAGATTTAACGCTCACGATAGGATGCCAATAATTCTACATATAAATCTTGGAATCGACCGTGTGGATAGACGTCGATATCTTTTTGGTTCCGATTGTTCAGACAATCCGTCACTAGATAGGGATGGATGCCGAGTTCTTCAGCGACCATATCCTCATCGACATCATTGCCAACCATCATACAGGTTTGAGGATCCAATGAGAATTGATCCAACAAGGCGCGGTAATAGTTGATATTAGGTTTGGCAAAGCACGCATTTTCATAGGTGGTGACATGAGAAAAATCTGAAAAATCCAACCCGATCCAGCTCATCCGCTTTTGTGTGGCAATCGCGGGAAAAACCGGATTCGTCGCCAGTATCAGCCGAACACGCTTGGTTTTCAGAAAGTCGATCAACGGTTTTGCGAGCGGATTGGGACGCGTTGACGGTCGCACCGCCTCGAAACCTGTTCGGTAATATTCGAGAAACAATGTTTCGACCTCACTGCGATTTCGTTGGATTCCGCGTGAAAAGACTTCCCAAAACACCTCTGCGTTCGTCATCGTTCCCGTCGTGTTCAGTATCGCTTTCGTTCCTGCCCAGATCTGTTGCTGCAACGTGGCGACAGACAATCCGAGCGGGCTTGCCAAAGTGCCAATCGATGCAAAATATCG
>JBAZGL010000024.1:0-10289 GCA_041652855.1 Candidatus Izemoplasmatales bacterium | reverse complement strand
ACGGATCCGCTGACGGATAAAGTCAAAGAGATCGAACGAAAAGGGTTGGCGGTCGGGTTGAAACTGCTTCGTGGGCAGGTGCGCCATCTTGGAACGGAAGTTAACCTCCAAATCCTGCAAAACATCGCGCAACACCTCGGACAAAAAATAGATCTCGTGCATAAAACAGAAGTCATCGATATCGTGGTTGAAGCCGGGAAAGTTGCAGGCGTGCGTATGAAAAACCAAGAGGTGATCTTGTCCGACTATGTTGTGATCACTCCAGGGAGAGACGGATCGGGATGGTTATCGGGATTGTGTGATGCACATCAAATTCCCACGAAGACCAACCACGTCGATATCGGAGTAAGAGTGGAAACCAATAACGAAATCATGGAGGAGATCAACACCCATCTTTATGAAGGGAAATTTATCTACCGCACCTCATCTGGAAACCAAGTCCGGACCTTTTGTTCGAACCCGTCAGGGCACGTGGTCATCGAAAACCACAGTGGCACGATTTTGGCGAACGGACACGCATATAAAGATAACAGCTATGCTTCAAAAAACACCAACTTCGCGTTGTTGGTAAGCCATAATTTCACGGAACCATTTAATCAACCCAATGAATTTGCACATGGGGTATCCAAACTGGCGAATATGTTATCAAACGGCGCGGTTATCGTGCAACGCTACGGTGACTTGAAAAAAAACCGTCGTTCGACGGATAAAAGGATCAAAGAAAGTTTTGTGACACCTACACTGACGGAAGCTGTTCCGGGAGATTTGGGGTTAGTATTGCCCTACAAGACGATGAAGGCCATCATTGAAATGATTGAAGCGCTCGATCATATTACACCGGGCGTTGCCTCGGAGCATACGTTACTCTATGGTGTGGAAGCAAAATTCTATTCTTCACGACCCGAAGTGAATAGCCACTTCGAATCCCCGATACACGGGCTTTATTTTGGTGGGGATGGGGCAGGAATCACCAGGGGGTTAGCTCAAGCGGGGGCAAACGGGATTTGGATTGCCCGAGCAATCGCCGAGAGATTTTAGATTAGGGAAGAAACGTGAACCACAGATGATGAAAGCCGTTTATAGACGGCTTTTACTTTTTCGGGCTATCATTCAAAGTGAGGCTATGATATAATGATAATGCTTTCAGGAGGGATGATTTTGGCAAACACAATTGTCGTTATCGGCATGCAATGGGGCGACGAAGGAAAAGGAAAAATAACCGATTTCTTGGCGGGAAAAGCCGATGTCGTTGTAAGGTGTCAAGGTGGAAATAATGCCGGTCATTCGGTATATTTTGATTACAAAAAATTCGCACTGCACCTATTGCCCTCGGGTGTTTTCAACCCGCGCGTCATCAACATCATGGCGTCGGGAATGGTGGTTCATCCCAAAGCGCTTTTAGCAGAAATAGAACAAATCTCTCATCAAGGGATTAACGATATTCAAGTATACCTCTCGGATCGGGCACACGTGGTCATGCCATATCATCTTGTTCTTGACGAATTGATTGAACGGGTGCGCGGAGCGGACGCGATCGGCACAACCAAAAAAGGAATTGGACCGGCGTATATGGATAAAACCGCACGCTTCGGTATTCGCGTGTGTGATTTGCTTGACGAAACGCGATTGCTCAATCAGATTTCTGTGGCGTTGGCGTTTTATAATCCGGTTTTGGTCGCTTTTGGCAGCGAAACGTTTGATGCTCAAGCATTGACGAATGAATATCATCACTATGGCATGCAACTCCGCCACCGGATCGCGGACACGGGAGTCATGTTGCGACAATTAATCAAAGAAAACAAGTATATTCTATTCGAAGGCGCGCAAGGGTCGATGCTCTGCCTCGACCACGGAACATATCCTTTCGTGACCAGCAGTTCTCCCACAGCGACTTCGGTTCCCTTGAACGCTGGAATCGCACCGAGAGAGATCAATCAAGTCATCGGGGTCACAAAAGCCTATTCAACCCGCGTAGGAGCAGGTGTTTTTCCTACGGAGATTACCGATCAGATCGCTTCAACCATTCGTGAGCGCGGCAAAGAATACGGAACCACAACCGGAAGGCCACGTCGCATCGGTTGGTTAGACAGTGTCGTACTTCGTTACGGCGCACAAATCAACGGAACGACTGGGTTAGCACTTACCTTGCTTGATGTCCTATCTGGAATGGATGAACTCAAAATCTGTGTGGCCTATCGACTTGACGGCAACATCATTCACCATGTGCCGGCAAAGTATCAGGATTATTTGCGCGTAGAACCCATCTACGAATCTTTTCAAGGGTGGAAGGAAGATATTTCCGCGATTACATCATACGAATCACTACCTGAAAACTGTAAGAAATACCTTCAAGCGATTGAAGCGTACACTGAAACAAAAATTGCGGTGTTGTCACTCGGTCCCGACCGAACACAAACCGTGGTTTTGGATCCCTCGATCCAATAATTCTATGAAAAGGGTGTGAAAAATGCTGAATCAAATTGTAGGGAAGCACGCAGAAAGCAAAAAGCTTGAATCAAACATTTTGCAAATTTCTCAAGACGCAAAATTGATGAAAGCCAAACACGCTGACGTGATCGATGCGACCGTCGGTATGTTGCATCACGAAGAAGGAAACGTTTTTAAGTATCAAGTGGTAGAAGATTTGTTGCATCATCTGAGCGATGCCGAGATTTACCACTATGCCCCGGTGCGTGGAACCAATGCTTTTAGCGAAGGGGTTGTCAATTGGGTTTTCGGTAACCATACACAGACGATCAAAGAGCATTTCCATTATTCTGTCATCCCTACAACGGGAGGAAGTGGAGCCATCAGCAACACGTTTTACAATTTCAATGATTTTGGCCAAAAAGTCCTGATCGCCAATCATTACTGGACGCCTTATGAAAACTTTGCTTTCGAAGCGAACATTGAACTCACCACTTTCCAAATGTATGATGATAGTGATTGTTTCAACATCGAAGACTTTCGTGCAAAAGCAATGGATCTGGCGCATAAACAAAAACGTTTGTGCGTGCTCCTCAACGACCCTTGCAACAATCCTACTGGATTGTGCATGTCGCCAGACGATTGGAAAGCAGTCGTCTCTGTTTTGAACCAAGTTGCGGACGAAGATATTCCCGTGATTCTTATCCACGATATCGCTTATGTGGATTATCAACTGAAGGATCCACAATATTCACGAGAAACCTTTTTGAGTTATTTGGATTTCCATCCGAACATCCTCGCTGTCGTAGTTTTCTCCGGGAGCAAGACTTTTTCGCTCTATGGTTTCCGGATCGGCGCGCAAATCGGCATTAGCAAGTCCAAAGACATCATCGATCAATTTGTACGCGTCGGAGATTATTCTGTTCGCGGACGTTTTTCAAGCGTCAGCCAGCCGGGAATGAACATCATCGGTAAAATTTTTACCGACCCGCACTATCAAAACCAATTTTCCCAAGAGTTGGTTCTTGCGCGGAAGTTACTGAAGGACCGGGCCATTCTTTTCATGGAAGAAGCTGACAAGCAAGGGTTGAAGATATTGCCCTATTGTGGTGGGTTTTTCATCAGCATCATCACGCAGAACAACAACATTTTCAAAGACCTCGTTCAAGAACATGTATTCGTGATCCAAATGAAGAAACTCATCAGAATTGCGATCAGTTCATTGAGGCTTCAAGATATTCCACGACTGGTTTCTATATTAAGACACCATATTTAACGACTAGATAAAGTAAAAGGGACTGTAAACTCCGTGAAGACGAAACATCTTCATTTCGTTACAGTCCCTTTTTGGTATGCCTGGATTCTTTAGGTCAAGAAAGATACTTTTCCGTTCATCAATACCGAAACAAGGTCGATAATCCACAAGATCGCAATTCCAAGAATGATCCAAAGGATACCGATAATGAGGCGGCCCTTGGCGATTCGGTAGATTCCGTAAAAAATACCGTCGAGACCGGGTAAAGCCAAAATCACTTTCAAAATCAGAGGCAAACCATCAATGAATTTTACATATTCTTTCATAGCATCACCTTCCTTCAAATCGCATTATAGCACAAGGTGACTTGTGATGATACCTTTCCCTCAAAAACAACAATAAATTAATCTAGTTTTCTCCCGATCGCTGTGGCGATGCGTCGACAACCATCCATCAGCGATTGGAAGCGTTCGGGTTTGAGGGATTGTTGCCCATCACTCAAGGCTTTTTCCGGTTCGTGATGCACTTCGATGATCAAACCATCCGCGCCCGCGGCAATCGAAGCTTTTGCGAGGGCTTCAACATATTCCCAGCGGCCCGCGGCGTGCGAGGGGTCGACAATAACCGGGAGGTGCGATAGTTTCTTCAAGACCGGGATGGAACTGATGTCCAAAGTCGAGCGTGTAGCTGTCTCAAAAGTGCGTATGCCGCGCTCGCATAAGATGACGTTCCGATTTCCGCCGGCAAGGATATATTCTGCGGACATCAACCATTCTTCGATCGTGTTCGCAAGACCGCGCTTCAGAAGAATCGGTACTTGTGTTTTTCCGAGTTCTTTGAGCAGACTGAAGTTTTGCATGTTGCGTGCGCCGACCTGCAACAAATCAACCGTCCCGACAAAATAATCCAAATCTTCCACACTCATGATTTCACTGACGATCGGCATGTTGAAGCGGGCTCCGGCGTGTTTGAGAATCCCCAGGCCGTCGCCCCCAACCCCCTGAAACGAGTAGGGACTAGTTCTTGGTTTGTAAGCTCCGCCACGGAGGATTCGCGCGCCGGCAGAAGCGACCAAGGGAGCGATGGTTTCAACTTGTTCTTGGGATTCCACGGCACACGGACCGGCCATGACGACGATGTTTTCGCCCCCAATCATCACGCCGGATACATCAATGATGGAATTGTCCGGGTGAAACTTGCGGTTGACTTGTTTGAATGGTTCCTGAACGCGCAAAACACTATCGATAAAGTCGTATGCGTACAAGCTTTCTTGATCGAATTTCGAAGTGTCTCCCACGACACCAAAGATGGTGATGGATGATCCAATGCTTTCGTGAATCTCAAAACCGAGATCCATTAATTTTGTTTTCAGGAGATCTGCGTTTTCCTTCAGGGTGCCTTCTTTGAGTTTGATAATCATTTTGTTGTTTGTCCTTTCGTGAGTGAGTCAAGGGCTTCAAGGTATCCTTGGATTCCTTTGCCTGATATTTGTTTGATACATGCGGGAGCAATGACGGATACTTTGCGGAACGCTTCTCGCTGGTGGATATCGGAAAGATGTACTTCGATCGCGGGAATAGGAACGGATTTCAAACAATCATAAATGGCATAAGAATAATGGGTAAAGGCACCGGGATTGATGATGATGCAATCTATCTTATGGCGATATTTTTGTATGAGATCGATAATGGAGCCTTCATGGTTTGTTTGTTTGAGGTAGACTTTATGTCCAAATCGTTTCGCATGGGTGGAGACGGCCTGTACGAGGTCACGATAGGTACTTTTGCCATAAATATCAGGCTCTCTCTCGCCCAAAAGATTAATGTTGGGTCCGTTTATGACTAAAATATTCATTGATTTTCCTCTCGACTTCTTGGATATGAACGGTGATATCGCCGGTTAGTTTGAAAGTGATATCCGCATGTTTTTGGTAGAGCGGACCGCGAATTTCGGCCAACCGATACAAATCATCGGCGTTTTGCATGAGTGGACGGTTGCGTATTTGATGCTTAAGAATTTCTGCGGGATCTTTATCAAGATAGATGATCAGCCCGTTTTGTTTCAAAAGATCCATAAGTTCGGAATTCATGATCATTCCACCGCCGGTGGAGATGATCTGGTTGTGGGAGCGATATACGTTTTTGATTAAATCGAACTCAAGTTTCCGAAAGGCTTTTTCGCCTTGTGTCCGAAATATGTCCACAATCGATATCCCTGCATTTTTCTCGATTTCTCTGTCTGTATCGATATAATGTTTTCTGAATAAAGGCTCCAATCGTCGTGCGTAAAGTGATTTTCCCGACATAGGCAGGCCTACGAAAACGAGGTTCGTCATCTTTGCCCTGAGTTTATTGTAGTTTTTGTTCAGTTCGCTCAAGGGTGTTTCTTTGTGAAAGAAACGATCGTGAGACCCCTTTGCTTGGGCGACCAGCATATATAAACCATTATAGGCGGGAATGTTGAGTGATTCGGCCTCAAGCAACCACTTCGTTTTGAGCGGGTTGTAAATCAAATCCATCACGCATGTGAGGTGGGTGAATGGTTTGAGCGAGAACAAAGGGGTATCGCTGTTGTGTGGATACATTCCGATGGGCGTTGTGTTGATGATGATCTCAAAGTCGTGAAAACGATTGATGTCCTGCAAGGGGTATTCGTTTGTCTCGCGAACGCTCCGACACGCCTTAACAACGCGATCGGCGTGAAGATCACGCGCAAGCAAAGCGACAGTTTTAGCGGCTCCGCCGTTGCCAACAATCAACACCTTCTTGTTTTCAATAGATATTTTATGGTATTCCAGAGAAAGTTTCAATCCTTGATAATCGGTATTATATCCCTTCAACAAGCCGTTCTCATTGATGATGGTGTTGACAGAACCGATTCTCTCAGCCAAAGGATCGATGGCACCGAGAAAGGGAATGACCGCTTCTTTGTAGGGAATGGTCACATTGATGCCACGAAATGATTTGTGATTCAAAAATGCGCTGATGTCATCGAGTTCGATGATGCGGTACTGGGCATTGCCGAACAACGAATGGACATAAGGTGAGAAACTGTGCGTCAGTTGACGACCGATCAGTCCGTACATGACTGGTACCAATCCCAGCGATGCTTCGCCACAAGGAGATCGAGAACGACAAAAGCGGATACCGCGTTGATGACGGGAAGCGCACGATGAACAATGGCGGGATCGTGACGCCCCGCGATTTGGATGGTCGCTGGCTGTTTCAATTCCAAATGGACGGTTGTTTGTTCTTTTGAGATGGAAGGCGTCGGTTTGATTGCGGTTTTGAATAGGATGGGCGAACCCAAAGAGATGCCTCCCGATATACCACCTTGATGATCAGATGCGGTCGTGATGGTAGAACGGTGGTAGATGAAGGCGTCATTCACTTCGCTGCCATATTTTTCCGTGAGGGCAAATCCGTCTCCGAATTCGATGCCCTTAACTGCGGGAATTGAAAAGATCGCCTTTGACAGACACGACTCAAATGATAGAAAGTATGGTTCGCCACAGCCCACCGGAACATTCAATAACACGGTTTCAATGATTCCACCCACGGAATCTCCCGTATTTTTCGCAGCCAGGATTTCCGCCTTCATCAATGGTTCCACAGATGCCTCAAGGACAGGAAAATCGCTGGAATTCAATGTTTTCAAGTGTTCTTCATTGAAGTGTTCTCTGCGAAAAGGGGCATCTTGGATCGTTTTGATTCGATGGATATGTGAAGCGATGAGGATTGAATGCTTCTGTAGGATTTGTTCGGCGATTGCGCCCACAACCACCCACAAAGCTGTCATCCTTCCGGAAAACATCCCGCCGCCACGAGGGTCGTTGTAGCCGTTGTATTTGATGTGTGCGGGATAATCCGCATGAGCCGGGCGCGGTGTGTTTTTATACGCTTCATAATCGGATGAACGCACATCGGCGTTATGGATGACGACGACAAGCGGAGCGCCGGTCGTCCGCTCTTGATAATATCCGGATGCGATCTCAAATTGATCCGGCTCGCTTCTTTGGGTAGCGTATGCGCCTTTGGGACGCCTTTTATCGAGGTGGTCGCGGATAAATGCCTCATCTATCGCGATTCCGGGAGGCAACCCATCGATGACCACGCCGATGATAGAAGCGTGGGATGTGCCAAAAAACGTAATTTTGATATATTCACCCAAGGTGTTCATTTGGTTTCACCTCATTTATGGGAATGATTTCATTGTCGATGACGCAATCACTCAAGTACGCTGAACCGATTACTTTGATGAGCACCATTCGCGCCTGATGGTCGCGATTCTTTTTGTCTTTCGCGATATAGGGTAACAAATCTCGAATCGCAACGTGATCGGTGGTGGGCAGATTGTATTGACGTAAAAGATCCATCAAGCGATGTTTTATGGTGTGATCCAGAGTTGCATGGACCATCCCGATGGCAACGGCCTCTCCATGAAGATATCGTTCATATCGGTAATGGGCTTCGATGGCATGTCCCAAGGTATGGCCGAAATTGAGCAGTTGCCGTTCGTTTCGGTCATATTCGTCGATTTCAACGAAATGCTTTTTGATTTCGATCGTACGACGAATCAAAGCCAAAGGTTGGCGATCAAACAAACCACCCTCGAGTTGTTCGATGAGCTCTTGATCCGCAATCATCCCACATTTGATCATTTCCGCCACGCCGTTGGCGAGGTGTCTGGGGGGTAAAGTCTTCAGCGTATTGACATCCACAATCACCATTTTGGGCGGGTAGATCGCGCCGATCGCGTTTTTGGTGTTGTGATGATTGATCCCGACTTTTCCACCGACGGATGAATCGATTTGAGCGAGTAGCGATGTGGGAATTTGCACGATATCGATTCCGCGCATGTAGGTTGCGGCGACAAAACCCGCGAGATCTCCGGTCACACCGCCGCCTAATGCGATGATGGTGGCATCTTTGAGCACGTTAGCTTCGAGCATGTTAGCGCAGATTTTGTCCCATTGAGCCATACATTTCGCGTTTTCTCCTTGAGGAAACACAATCTCAAGACACTGCGGCAAAGCATTGAGGATTTTTTGGACATAAACTTGAGGTATTCCGGAATCGTGGATCAGCACATAAGATTTCTCTGCATCAATGAAGGTATGAATTTGGTCAAGAAGGTTTTCGCCGATATGGACAGGGTAGGAGGCGTGTCGGGACTGAATATGGATTGTATTCACTATGTTAATCCTCCACGATGGTGAATTGACCGCCGATCGACTTGAAATCTTCAAAAAATCGGGGGTATGATTTATTCACAGCTTCGGCGTGCTTGATTGTCACTTGCTTCTTGCAGCGGATGGAGGCGATTGCGAGAGCCATGACAATCCGATGATCGTTGAACGAATCAAAAACACCACCTTCGAACTCCTGTTGACCTTCGATGATGAGACCATCATCCAGCAACTGTGTGGACACACCCAAACCTTTAAGTGTGTGTTCGATCGAACTCAGACGATTGGATTCTTTGTATTTCAAGCGACCCGCGTTGACGATCCGGCTTGTGCCTTGGGAGGCCGCGGCTAATATCGCTAAAATCGGGGCGATATCCGGGGATTGCGATACGTCATACACGACACCTGTGGTTTGTGATTGATGAAAAGTGAGGCCTTCGGGTCCGGTTGAGTAATGACCTCCTGATGCGAGAATGCAATCGAGGATCCGATAATCGGGTTGTAATGAATCCAATTCAATGTTTTTGCATAAAATATCATTGCCGATGAGACCGGCGACGGCAAAAAAGGCCAATTGTGAAAAATCACCTTCAATCTTGAGTGATAACGGACGGTAAGATTGATTGCCTTTGATTTCGTATACATCGTTGTGTTCATGAACAACGATTCCGGATTTTCTCAATATGTCGCACGTCATATCGACATAGCCCTTCGATTCGTATTTTCCGGTGACACGGATTCGCGAATCCTCTTTTGCGAGGGGCAAAGCAAAGAGCAAGCCGGAGATGAATTGGCTACTGATGTTTCCTGGTATGTCGTAATGACCCCCGGGGAGGCCTCCGGAGATGATCAATGTGTCCTCGTTTTTTTGATATTGAAGTCCGAGATTTCGAAACAACGACTCATAAATACCCAAAGGTCGCTGAAACAAACTTTTTTTGCCGGTGAACACGACTTTTTGTCGTGACAACGTCATAATCGGTATCAACAAGCGTAAAGTAGACCCCGATTCGTTGCAATCGATGAAATTATCGTCGGTGATGACGATTCTGCCTGTGGCATTCACAATCAACTGATTGGGGTTTTGAATACATTTCGCACCGATTTTTTCCATAGCGGCGATTGTAGCCAAAACATCTTCGCTATAGGCCATGTTGGAGAGGATGCTTTTGCCTCTGGCGAGGGAAGCGGCGATGATGGTGCGGTGTGATTGGCTTTTGGATGGCGGGATTTTGATGCTTCCTTTGAGTGATTGAGGGTGGATGATGATATTCATTCTTTCACATCCTTTTCAATCGAAAAACGTCTTTCCTTGGCCAGTTTCATCAGGGAAACCAGCGTTTGGACATCATTGTTTTGAATAGCGTCCTTGTAGCGCGAAAGCGAATCGATGAATTGATCGATCCTGGGGATTAGATG
>JBAZGL010000023.1:0-10808 GCA_041652855.1 Candidatus Izemoplasmatales bacterium | reverse complement strand
CCGAAAAAGGGATTACGCTGGTCGAGGTTCATGAACCCGTTGAGAACGGGGGGATCGTTCGATGAAGAAAATCCGCAAACTGTTTGGACCGCTCGATCACAAGAAGGAACTCCGGACGATTGCCCACGTCGTGATCGGTACTATCATTGCCGGACTTGGCATATTGTTTTTCATCGATCCCGCCAAGTTGTATACCGGCGGTATCACGGGTTTGGCACAGCTCATCATCAACATCATCGAACGCATCACGCATGACGATATCGTCATCAATCTCGGTTTGCTTTCCTTCATCTTCCAGATTCCCCTGCTGATCTTTGGCTACTTCAAACTGAACAACCGTTTTGTCTTTTACACTATTCTTTCGGTTGTGATATTCTCGATCATTTTATCGTTCAATGTTTCCACGCCGGTTCTCGGCGATGACATTCTCGCAAACGCCTTGATTGGCGGAATTCTCGGCGGGTTCGGTAACGGCTTGATCCATCGTGTCGGTGCCTCCGGTGGCGGCACATCGATTTTGTTTCAACATTGGAGTATCAAGACCGGCAAGTCCGTCGGTCAATATCAAATCGTGCTCCATGGCATCGTCATTCTCGCAGCCGGCATCATTTTCGGAATCGAGATTGCCATTTATACGATCATATCCCAGTTGGTATCGTCGATTGTACTCGACAAGATATTCACAGGGTATAACTTCATGAAATTAGAGGTCATCACGGCGAACGGACAGGAAATGGCGGATGCATTGAAATCACGTTTGCCTCATGGCGTCACGATGATGGACGGATTAGGGGCTTATACCTCCCAACCGCGTAAAGTGCTCTATGCCGTGATTTCGGTGCATGAGATCCATAAGTACATGACCTTGATCCGAGAGATTGATCCGGCCGCATTTGTGGTCATGACGGGCGTCTCGAAAGTCATGGGCAAGTTTACCAAGAAGATCATCGACTGAAAGCGATATTTGTTGACTATCATAGATCGAAGTGATATTATATTACAGGTACATTTTTGTTTTGAATCCCACAAGCTCTTTAATTTAATTAAGGAGGAAAACCAAAATGAAAACCTATATGGCAAATGCACAAACAGTTGAACGTCAATGGTTTGTGGTCGATGCCGCTGGTCAAAAATTAGGCCGCTTGGCGACCGAAGTAGCGAGCGTTTTACGGGGAAAACATAAACCCACTTTCACTCCGCATGTGGATTGTGGCGACTATGTCATCGTCATCAACGCTTCTGAAATCGAACTCACCGGAAACAAATGGAACGATAAACTCTATCACACCCATTCGAATTATCCCGGAGGTTTGAAAACAAAAACCGCTAAGGTCATGATGGCTGAGAAGCCCACAAGAATGGTCGAACTTGCAGTAAAAGGGATGTTGCCGAAAAACAAACTCGGCAATCAGATGTACAAAAAACTATTCGTTTATCAAGGACCGGAACACAAACACCAGGCACAGCAACCCGTTGTGATGGAACTTAAGGGTTAGGAGGAATCGAGATTGGCAAAATCAGTTATGTATCGCGGCACCGGTAGAAGAAAATCCGCTGTTGCGCGCGTCATTTTGCGCCCGGGAAAAGGGAACTTCATCATCAATGACAGAAAGTTCATAGATTACATTCCCTCGGCCCTCGCGCGTCTCGACGTACAACAACCCCTCGTCCTTACGGCAAACGAAAACACATTTGACATCGACGTCAACGTCAACGGTGGCGGCTTGATCGGACAAGCCGGAGCTATTCGACTTGGCATCACACGTGCTTTGCTTGAAGTGAATCCCGAATATCGCAAAATTCTCAAACCGGCAGGACTCATCACCCGCGATCCGCGCGTCAAAGAACGTAAAAAATACGGGCTTAAAGGCGCTAGAAGAGCACCGCAATTCAGTAAGCGTTAAAAACAACACGCACACGCCAAAAAACATGGGACCCCACATCTCATGTTTTTTCTTTTTCGGACGGGTTAAAATTGATTTATCCCCCTGTTTGATGTAGAATGTTTTTGCATACATGAGGTGGAGACATGATTTTTGGTAAGCATATCAATCGATTCTATTTGAAATACGGCGCGTTCTTCCTTCTAGGGATCATCGCTTTGTTTGTCGTGGATTATGCGCAACTTGAAATTCCCAACATCATCGGTTTCATCATTGAGAAGCTGGAAGACAAAGTATTGACGCAAACGGAGCTCAAAACATATGTGACGCAACTCGCGTGGATTGCTTTGATTATCGTCGGCGGGCGGTTTTTGTGGCGGATTTTCATTTTTGGCACTTCTCGGCGCATCGATTATGAACTGAGAAACACGATGTTCGCGCATGCGGAGGGTTTGACGCAACGCTACTACCAAGAGAAGAAGTCCGGTGGCTTGATGGCTTTGTTCACCAACGATCTCAATGCCATTCGCATGGCGTTCGGACCGGGCATCATGATCTTCTTTGATGTGATCGCTTTGGGCAGTTTGGCCTTTTATCGGATGTATCAACTCGATCGGGTGATCACACTTTTTGCGCTTGTGCCCTTGGCATTCATCGCGATCCTTGCGACTTTAGTTTCAAAAATCACCGGCAAGAAATTCAAAGAACGCCAGAAAGCCTTTGAAGATTTGAGCGATTTCGCTCAGGAAAACTTCTATGGTATCAGCGTCATCAAGGCTTTTGTGAATGAACTCCGCGAAATTCGCGCTTTCGCGAAGATCAATCGCAACAATTATGATAAGAACATGGCCTTCATCAAGGCATCTGCTTTGTTGCATGTCGGCATCGAGATGTTCATCAACGTCATCCGCGTCATGATGATCGCGATCGGGGGTTATCTGGTTTACCGGACCATCGGTTTGGAAGCGGGAGAAGCAGGCAAGTTCTCCGTGGCCGATCTGACCCGCTATATCGCTTACTTCGGTTCATTGATTTGGCGGATGATGGCGATTGGCCGTTTTATCAACATGCGGGCTCAGGGGAAGGCCAGTCTGGAACGCATCAACCAGTTTCTCGATGAACCCCGAGAAATTCGCGATGCGGATGATGTGGTGGATGTGGATGAGATTCATGGCGAGATCACTTTCAATCACCTCTTTTTTGCCTATCCTGGAAGCCGTGCTCCCGTCTTGAAAGACATTCAACTCACGATCAAACCCAAAGAGAAAGTGGGAATCATCGGCGCGACGGGATCTGGGAAGACGACCTTGGTGGATTTGTTGCTCAGGATGTACAATGTGCAAGAAGGAACGATTCTGATCGATGGACAGGACATCATGAAACTGAGAATCAAGACAGTGCGCGAAGCCATCGGCTATGTACCTCAGGATAATTTTATCTTTTCAGATATCATCGAACGAAACATCGGTTTCTCCCAAGACGAAGCCGATCATGAGATGATTGAGAAAATGGCTAAATACAGCGATGTACATGATAATATCAAAGATTTTCCAGATCAATATATGACGATGGTTGGCGAGCGCGGCGTGACGTTGTCCGGAGGACAGAAGCAACGCATATCCATCGCGCGCGCCTTGCTCAAACGCCCGAAAATCCTGATTTTGGATGACTCTTTCAGCGCAGTCGATACCAAAACGGAAGAGTCGATTCTGAGTCATCTTGATGATTTCAGCGCAGACGCCACCTTGTTGGTCATCACCCATCGCATTTCCACCGTGCGTCAGTTCGATCGGATTGTCGTGATGGATGATGGAAAAATCATGGCGGTGGGTACGCATGACGAATTGTTAACCACATCTTCCATGTATCAAGATATCGTCCGGCGTCAGCAACTCGAAATGGAACTCGAGACGGGTGAAATGTATGGCTAGGGGTTTTGTCGATATCGACATTGTCAAGAACCGGTCTTACAGCGACATGACGATTATCAAGCGTTTGCTTACTTATGTCAAGCCATTCATCAAACCGTTGATCTTGTCACTCCTGTTAGTGCTCATTGTCGTCATGGTGGATTTGATCGGTCCGCTCTTTGTGTCCAGCACTTTGGATGCGCTCGCGGAAACGCCCGTTCGCTTCGAAAAGATCGTTTATATCGTGGTATTCTATCTTGCTTCCCTCATTCTTGGAGCATTCGTTTCGTATAAGCAAACACTGCTCCTTCAAAAAACCGGGCAGGAAATCATCCATAATATTCGTCGCGATGTCTTCAATCACATCGAAACGCTATCCGTTGAAACCTTCAATCATATCCCGATTGGCAAACTCGTCACGCGTGTGACATCGGATGTGGATACATTGAATATGCTTTATACCGATGTCTTGATCAACATGTTGCGCAATATCGTGACCATTGTCGGTGTGTTTGTCATCATGTTCCTCAACAACTGGCGATTGACGCTCTACATATCTTCGGTGATACCGTTTGTGGTCCTGGCGACCTTCTTCTTCCGCAAATTCTCGCGCAAGGCTTATCGACGGGTACGCGCCAACGTATCGATCATCAACGGATTTTTATCCGAACACTTGTCCGGGATGAAACTCATTCAAATCTTCAATCGTGAAGCGCAGAAATATCGTGAGTTCAAAAAGAAGAACCAGGATCTCAATCAGAGTTATCTCCAACAGACGCTTGCCTTCAGTTTGTATCGTCCGTTGATGTATATGTTATATGTGATCGCGTTGTTGATCGTCTTGTGGTTCGGATCGCTCCATACCTTGAGCGGCATCATTTCCTTCGGCATGCTTTTTGCCTTCACGCAATACATCAACAAGTTTTTCGGACCGATCCAGGAACTCGCAGAGAAGTTCGACGTGCTTCAGGCGGCTTTTACAGCAGGAGAGCGGATTTTTGAGATTATGGATACGAAACCGTTGATTACCGATCGTCCGAACGCGATTGAGTTGACCCAGATGAAGGGAAAGATCGAGTTCAGGAATGTATGGTTTGCGTATCGGGAAGACGATTGGATTCTGAAGGATGTGTCGTTCGTCGTCTGGCCCAAAGAGACTTTGGCGCTTGTCGGAGCGACGGGTTCGGGAAAAACGACTATCATCAGTTTGATTGTCCGGAACTACGATATCCAGAAGGGGCAAATCCTGATTGATGATATCGACATCCGCGATATTCAAGTCGCGTCGTTGCGCAAATGGATCGGGCAAATGCTTCAGGATGTCTTCCTTTTTTCTGGGACGATCGCCTCGAATATCCGCCTGAGGGACGAAGCGATTTCCGATGAAGCCATCGTCGAATCGGCACAATATGTTCATGCAGCCGCGTTCATCGATAAACTGCCTCAAAGATATGACGAACTCGTCCGGGAACGGGGAAAGAATTTTTCTTCGGGTCAAAGGCAGTTGCTTTCATTCGCCCGCGCCATCGTTCATCAGCCTTCCATCATGATCTTGGATGAAGCGACCGCGAACATCGATACGGAGACGGAAGCTTTGATCCAAAAATCATTGAAGAAGATGATGTCGATCGGTACGATGATCGTCGTCGCCCATCGTTTGTCGACAATCCAGCACTCGGATCGCATCGTGGTGATGCAAAAGGGGCGGATCATCGAATCCGGCAACCATCAGGAGTTACTCAAGAATCGAGGTCACTATTATCATCTCTATCGTTTGCAATACGATATGCATTTTCAGCCGAGCGATCTCGGAGAATCATGACAGGAATTGTGTGAACCATCTTCAGGGAAGTAGGGCTTTTTTGCGTTTTCTGTGGTATAATCTTATCGGGGGAATATTCATCGCCGGAGGGTGTTATGAAAAGGCAGTTCTATATCATCGCTTTGCTTGTGGTGTTGTTATTCGTCTACACCATATCCTTGGCGCAATACATCAGCATGTCTTTCTTGCTAGACTTATTGCCCAACAACATTTTCATTTACTTCCTGGTCGGTTTTCTGTGGCTGTTGGCACTCATCATCGCTTTTCGGATTTTACTCAAACAGTCTTATGCCTACAAGAAAAGCCATTGGTTGCTCATCGTCCTGCTCAACCCGATTTTAGGCATCATTCTTTATTACATTTTTGCGAGGGACTTCGTGACGCGCAAATTTAACAAAACCCGTCCCTTGATCGCCAATAAGGCCTTCATCGGTTTGGAAGAGCAGACAATGGTCGATTATGAACAGAATGATTACCAAGGAATCTTTTCCTTCATTCGCAAAACGACGGGCCGCGCGGTGTATCAAGACGATACTCGTGTGGAAGTTTTGAATAACGGGGATGTATTCTTCCCCCGTTTGATCGAAGCGCTTCATCGCGCGAAGACATACATTTTTATGGAAAGTTACATTATCAAAAACGATCACACCGGCCGAATGGTGCTTGATGTGTTGAAGGAAAAAGCCAACGCGGGCGTCAAAGTCTATTTGATCTATGATCATTTCGGCAGCAATCGCCATCTCGATCGCGCATATATGCGTGATTTGAAACAGGCGGGTGTCCATATCGGCATTTTTGACCCGCAGACGATTTCAATCTTTAACAGCAACATCAATTTCCGCAACCACCGGAAAGCCATCGTCATCGATGGTTTTGTCGGCTTTGTCGGCGGGTTGAACATCGCTGACGAATACAACCATCTGTCGCTCAAATTCGGTTTTTGGCGCGACACCCATTTATTGATTGAAGGCAACGGCGTCACCAGTATCCAGAACGTTTTTGTCAAGGATTGGTATTACATCACCGGGAATGTGCTCGATGTCCCCATGGACAAGACCATCACCAAGCAAGCAGGTTTGTTTTCGGTGATTGAATCAGGACCCGACTTTGAGGACGGTTTGATTCGCGACGTCTATATGAAAATGATGTTTTCCGCCAAAAAATCGATAAAGATCGTATCTCCGTATTTGATCATCGAGCCCGAGTTGATGGCTGCGATACAGATCGCCATCAAGAGCGGTGTGGACATCACGCTCCTCGTTCCCGGAAAGAGCGATTATCGGATGGTGGGATTCGCGACGCGGTCCTATTATGAGCAATTGCTCAAGATGGGCGTCAAAATCTACGAGTATCATGCACATTTCGTCCATTCGAAAATCTTGATCGTGGACGATGTCGTCGCCTCGGTGGGTACCGTTAATTTCGATCCGCGCAGTTTTCATCTCAACTTCGAGGTGACTGCTGTTTTCAAGAGCGATGCTGTGAAACATCTCTTGACCGCTTTCGGAGCGGATATTCAACTATCCGAAGCCATTAATCTCGATCAATGGCATCATCGCAGCATCTTTGTCCGGATATTGCAAGGCTTGTTTAATCTATTCAGTCCGATCTTTTGATCCAAAGAGGGGGAATCATGATGTTTCTTCAAATCAGCGAGTCATGGATGATCGTTTTGACCATCCTGTCCGGTCTCAGCCTTGTGGGGCTAATTATTCTGATGGTTCGTCCGACGAAGGTGGATGGGGACGCCCTCGGAAAAGTCACGATGAGCATCGAACGCAAGGTCGACGACCTCAAGACATCCACCATGAGCAATCTGTATGATTCCATGATGAAACTGACCGATATTTTGAACAAACGTTTGACAGAGGATACGGCAAAGTCCACCGAGAACATCACGGAGTTTCGCCTGAATGTCGCGAAAGAACTCGCGACATTTCAAGAGAAGATTAATGAAAACATCAATCTGAGGATGTTGCAGATCAATGAAAAGGTCGAAGACCGGCTTGCAAAAGGCTTCAAAGACACCAACGAGACCTTTTTACAGATTGCCAAAAGCGTCGAAGTGATCAACGAAGCCCAAAAGAAGATCGAAGGATTATCCACGGAAATGATTAGTCTACAGGAGATTCTGTCGAACAATCAAAGCCGCGGCTTTTTCGGGGAATTCCAACTCAATCAGATCCTCTTCAGTATTTTTGGCGAGATTCAGAAAGGGCTGTATGCCCTGCAATATACCATGCGTGAACAGCGTGGAAAACGCGAATCGGTTCGTGCCGATGCCGTGATTTTCATGCCGGAACCGCTCAAGTTGATCGCGATCGACTCCAAGTTCCCCTTCTCTTCCTACAGCAAACTTTTCGGCGAAGCGCGTTTGAGCGATGAGGAACAAGCTTCCTTGGTCAAAGCCTTCGGCAATGACGTCAAAAAACATATCACCGATATCGCGGATAAATACATCATCGCCGGAACCACCGCGGATTTCGCGCTGATGTTCGTTCCGAGTGACGGGATTCTAACCCTCATCCACGCGCAATTGCAAAATGTGCTCGAATATGCCAGAGACAAACGCGTCACTATCGCATCGCCGACGACGCTGATTCCGTTGCTTTCGAGTTTCAAGGCGGTGGTGATCGACCATCGGCGTAGCCAGTATACCGGAGAAATCATTCGTCAACTTCAAATCTTGAACAAAGATTTCGAGCGCTTTGCGACGGATTGGACGAAACTGGATGGGACGATCAAAACATTGTCCTCGCAAACGGATCGTGTGGCGAATCGGGTGCAAAAGATCACCGATCATTTCCAAAAAATACACAAAGTTGAGATTATTGAGGACGAATCACCGCTGATTGTGGCGCAATCTGGTGAAAATAACGATGATACCGACAGTTAATCACGAATATCCGTAAATATTGCTTGCAATTCTTTCTTGATAAGGGTATAATGTCTTTAGCATCAAAATTCTATAAGGAGAAACAAAGTGAACGGAACAGTCAAATGGTTTAACGCAGAAAAAGGTTATGGGTTTATCACTGATGAGAATGGCAAAGATATTTTCGCACATTACTCAGCGATCCAAGGCGAAGGCTACAAAGCACTTGAAAACGGACAAGCGGTAAGCTTCGAAGTTGTTGATGGCGCCAGAGGCCCACAAGCTGCAAATATAGTGAAGCTGTAATTTAAAAACTGTCAGTAAACCAAAAAGGGCGCTCGGCGCCCTTTTTTTTGCTTTATTATTATTGATAGGAATCAGGATTATCCGAGATGGATGAACAAATCATAACCGCTCGAAGCGGAAAACGCATCTGTGGCTTGAATCGAGATGTAGAATGATTCAAGCGTCGTCGCGTCAAGTTCCATCTGGATGTATAGTACTTCAAATGCATCAAATTTGCCATATCCATGATTTCCGATTGCGGTTCCGAGTCCATCCATCAAAGTGATCTCGAACGCCAAGATGTCGCTCGCGTTCTTCGGTATGAGCAACAAGGTAATCAACAACGGGGTGTCGATATCAAAACGATACATGTCGATGTCGAAGGCGTCTTGTAGTACACCGTTGATGGTGGTGCCGTTAAACTCTATCCATTGGGCTTCACTGATTTGGTCATTCGGTTCGATTTCATCGACGATTGTATCCCAAGGATAGAAATCGTAACCCCAGTAACTTTGATAGAGGTTCGGCAGAGTGGTCGGAGTCGATTGGTTCACTTTTTGGAGTTCAGTGATATTGACCGCCAGGTTCATGTTTTGTCCCGATGCGAAGGTGGCGGTGTTGACGCCGATGACCTCACCGTATTTGTTGAGCAAAGGACCGCCGCTGTTTCCCGAAGATAAGGGAGTCGTGGTCTGGATGTAGTTGACGCCACCGATGATGCGCGAAGCGCTTGAGACGATTCCCGAGGAAAAGGTTCCGGAAAGTCCGAGAGAACTTCCGAGCGCATAACTGGATGCGCCGGTGATGGCGGGATTCGTTGCGATGGACAGAGGCGTTGTGTTTGTTTCAATCTTCAGAATCGCCAAATCATATTTTTCACTATATCCCAATACTTGTACAACGGGAAACTCTTGTTTGTTCGCGAGTACGACTTTTGCGGAATAGCCACTCTCGATGACGTGATGGTTGGTGACGAGAATGCCATCATCGGAAATGAAAAAGCCAGTTCCGAGTTTGATGGCGTCGTCCCATCTGCCATAGACCTTGACTTCAACAGTGGATGCGATGGCGACCTGGAAGATTTCTTCAGGTGTCAGGACTAATTCATGCCACAGTGGATAGACATCCATCGCCTTCGTGACAGAACTCGTATCGCGACTCCAGCCAAGAAAGGCGTGATGTTCCCTTGTGGGATCATCGGGAGGTGTCGCTTCTTCAAGATAAGCTACATTCTCTGTCTTGATCAATGCGCCCAGGTAATCATAAAAGCGGATGGTAAAGGTTTGTTTGACATATTCAGCCTGTATCGTTTTGTCAGAAGTGATCTGATCGATCGTGTCCGACCAACCAATGAACTCATATCCGAAGATTTCAGGAATTTGCGGATAGGTGGCGTTTGCGAGATCGTGAATGTATTGAATATCAAGCAGATATCCATGAAAGCCTGTGAAGGACACCTTGTGCATATTGATGAGACGACCGAAGTTTTGGGAGGATGCATCGCTGTAGGTGATGATGAGTTCTCCGGAATCATTGATTTCCACTTCGGCAATGGCGGGTTGGGAGTCGGCGGTCAATGTCGACAAGGCGATGAGTTGGTTCCATGTCGTCTCGCCTTCATATTTCCATAGAATGAATTCGTCATCAACATCCATCAAGACTGGTGTGCCTGCAGGGCCTTCCGCTCCGCGCAATGATGCGAGTTCGATGAGATCGAGCCATTCGGAACTTCCGGCATATTGCCATTGTAAGTGTGTCGGACTCATCCTGAAGACAACTTCTCTTCCATCTATACCATCATCACCATCGTTTCCGGTCAAGAGATCGAGCGAAAACAAGTGGGTCCATAGCGTGTCACCGGTATAACGATATTCAAGATGGGTTCCATTGACGATGAGTTCGATTTCACGGCCATCGACACCATCGATGCCATCATTGCCATCTTGGCCATTGATGCCATCTTGACCGTTGATGCCATCTTGACCATCAATGCCGTCGCGTCCGTCCACACCGTCTTGACCGTTGATGCCATC
>JBAZGL010000022.1:0-10825 GCA_041652855.1 Candidatus Izemoplasmatales bacterium | reverse complement strand
AGCCCCTTATTATTTTTGTGATCGCATGTTTAAGGCGTGTCGTCGGAGGAGATGTTTTGCGCGCGTTTGGGTAGTTTGCATTTGCCACGATGGACTTCCAACACCAACCACAAGGCACCGATGATGACCAAAACGAAGGCGACGACTTTATATGGGAGTCCCGCTAAAGGCAAAATCGCGACAGACAATGTGATGCCGATGGTGGCGAAGAAAGCGACGACGCATGAAGTGCACCCGTAGGTCATCATACCGAAGAAAATAGCGAAATGACTGAATATTGTACCCTTGCCTTCGCGGCCCGAGACTTTTTGATAGACTGTCGAAAGACTCATCATGAAGGCGCTGGTTCCAGCCATAATCAGATTCATCGCGATGTTGATGATGACGAGGTAAACTCCATAATCGCGATACATCTGCGGATATCCGCCATTGAGATAATCAAGAATGAAAAAAATGGCGATAAAAATGCCGAAAAAGATGATGGATGCGATGATATACTTTTTTTGTTTCATCATAGTCACAGCTGCCTTCAGCATCGAATCACCCCTAGTATTCTCACCCTTGTATAGTCCCAGTATATCATAGGTTTTAGAAATATCCGGGTGAAATGCTCCAAAGAACAATCGATTCCAATTGAGAGACAAAATGCGCAACCTCTTGTTCAATTGCTTCAGAAAGTTTATAATGTGAGTATCTGAGATGATCGGCACTGTCTAATAAATTTGTGAATTCAAGAGGCGATGAATGTGCGGGAAGCTATGTGTTATGAAGCAATCAATTCCCAAACCGTGATCTGTCATCTCTGTGCGCATCAATGTCAAATTTCCGACGGGAAACGAGGCAGATGCAATGTGCGTGAGAATCGCGGAAATATGCTGTTTTCCTTGAATTACGGTTATGCAATCGCATCTCATGTCGATCCCATCGAAAAAAAACCGATCATTCGCTTTCTTTCAAATACATCCACCTATTCATTTGCTGCCGTCGGATGCAATCTCACGTGCCAGTGGTGTCAAAATTGGGAGATCAGTCAAAATCAAAACAGAGATGAATGGGGATATCCTGTGTCACCTGAGACCCATGTCCGTC
Source organism: Candidatus Izemoplasmatales bacterium (assembly GCA_041652855.1). Classification (GTDB taxonomy): domain Bacteria; phylum Bacillota_I; class Bacilli_A; order Izemoplasmatales; family Hujiaoplasmataceae; genus JAAYZB01. The sequence goes on along the minus strand of JBAZGL010000022.1, from coordinate 9,736 downwards.
GCGCCATAGACTATCGGTGCCCTTCCATATCCTATACATATTCCGAACCGACGGTGTTCGCGGAATATGCACTTGACACTATGATCTTGGCCCGTGAAGCGGGACTCAAAAACATCTGGGTCAGCAATGGCATGATGGGCCCTCAGTTGCTTGATTTGATCATGCCAGTGCTCGATGCGGTGAATATCGATCTCAAGGGAACAAAATCCACATACCATCATTGGTGCAAGGGTGATTATGACTGCGTATGTCGAAATTTGGTCAGACTGAAAGAAGCGGGAGTCCATGTCGAAGTCACTACATTGATCATTCCTTCGATCAATGACCATCCCGATGAAATCTCAACGATGGCTCGTTTTATCGCCGATTCTCTGGGTCCCGAAACACCGTGGCATCTCAGTCGATTCTTTCCCGCAGGAAAACTGTATCACTATCCCATCACGCCCATAGATACCTTGTTTGCAGCGCGAAAAATCGGGCTGGAACATGGTTTGAAAGATATCATTCTCGGTAACGTGTAGTATAGGAGGAAGATGATGCCGATACGCGCAGCTTTTCTACTTCCGCATCCGCCCCTTGCCATTCCCGACGTTGGCAAGCAAGAGGCGCAGGCCATTACAGACACTTTGGCGTCGTTTCGCATGGTCGCAGAAGAAATCAACGAACTCAAGCCGGAGACGATCATCGTGATTTCGCCCCATCAAACCTTGTACTCGAATTACTTCCATGTGTCTCCCGGAGTTGGTGCTCGGGGTTCTTTTCATCATTTTGGTGCACCTCAAGTGGAAATGACGGTTGAGTATGATGAACGTCTTCGCGAGGAGATTATCACGAAAGCCTCTCGTCAATCCTTACCAACAGGTGTTTTGGGAGAACGCGATCCGCAACTCGACCATGGCACCATGGTGCCTTTGTATTTCGTCAACCAATGTTTTCGGGGCTACAAAATCATCCGCTTTGGGGTCTCCGGTCTCCCGCTCGCCCAACATTACATGCTGGGAACCATCATCCGTGAAGCGATTGAGTCGCTTCAAAAGCGGGTAGTGGTGATCGCCAGCGGCGATCTGTCACACCGATTGTCTGATTCCGGTCCATATGGGTATGCCCCTCAAGGTCCAGCATACGATCAGCGGATTATCGAGATATTGGCATCTGCCGATTTCGGTTCATTGTTGAAAATGGATGAGCACATGCTCGAGGATGCCGGCGAATGCGGGCATCGCTCGATCGTCATGATGTCCGGCTTGTTTGACGGAATCGATGTGAAAGCACATGTGCTTTCCTATGAAGGTCCTTTGGGCGTAGGCTATGCCGTGGCAGCGTTTCATCCCGGTACGCCCAACTCTGAAAGACATTTTCTGGAAGCATATCACCGTGAACTACACCTTTCACAGAGCAAAAAAAATCTTCAGATGGATCCATATTGCCGGTTGGCGCAGAAATCACTGGAGCACTATGTTCGTACAGGCAAAAAGCTCTCCATGCCTAATCCATTGCCCAACACCATGCTGAATCAGCGCGCCGGTGTCTTCGTATCGCTGAAAATAGGCGGAAACTTGCGGGGGTGCATTGGCACTACGATGCCCAGCACGGCTTCGATCGCATCAGAGATCATCCAAAACGCTGTCAGCGCGGGATGTGAGGATCCGCGGTTTGATCCCGTCAGCCCCAACGAACTTGATATGTTGGAATACAGTGTCGATGTCCTCCAAAGCCCCGAACCGGTTCATTCTCTCAGCGAACTCGATCCTCATCAATACGGCATCATTGTGAAAGGACACCATCGGAGCGGCTTGTTGCTGCCGAACCTTGAAGGTATTGACACCGTAGAACAACAACTCCAAATCGTCTTGAAAAAGGCGGGATTGAGCTCTAGTGATGCCTATTCATTGGAACGATTTATGGTCGAGCGTCATCGGTGAGGGTTTTTTATTGCGTAAATCGTGATGATTCATTTTTCCTGTGATACAATGATAACAGCAATTGTACATCCATAGATTTTGTATGTCTACATCATCATATGTAGATTTTAGTGGGGGGATTTTTTTGAAGATATTCCAAAGACCCGTCTATTTAGTCACACTATTTGTTCTCGTTTTTTTTGCAGTTTTTTCTGCGTTTTTTTACTATTCTGGGACTGTGGTGCGTTCTAGGCAAGAACGTTTGCTTCCCCTTGAACGCGATACCGTCGCCCTAGCAATCGAACAACACTTCAACCAATTCGAGACTATCATTCATAGCATCACCCACTTTTTAGAAATCAATGATGATGATGCCGAGCTTTTGGCTTTTATTGAAGCCATCGACTTTGACCATGATGAGATCGCCTCGATCTATCTCGGAAGACCGGATTTGACCATGGTCAACTCCAGTGGATTCGTCGCGCCGCCCGGTTTTGATCTGACCACGAGGCTTTGGTATCAAATGGCCTATCAGGCGGGGGATTTCATTTATACGCCTGCATTCATCAATGTTACCGAAGATGGAGTCATTGTCGTCGTCGCGTATCCCGTGTATCTCGATGATGTGTTTCTGGGTGTGGTCGGGATGGATATTGATATTCGAACAATTACCTGTTTTGTATCAGATCGTGTCGTCGGAGATACGGGTTACAGTTTGTTGATGGATCAAAATGGTATTCTTTTGGCGTATCCGGAACTCGATCAATCGACGATTTCTCTCGATTCTGCTGAGGCATATTCATCCGGATTATCCGGTTTGGTGGGAGAAGATTTCCAGACGGATTTTCCCATCAAAGATGTCTATGGCGCTATCGCTCATCGATCGATTGCGAGAGACAGCTACCATTTGGTTGTCTTCATGCCCATGGTGGAATTCACGCAATATACCTCTTTGCTGAGTAATATATTCATAGGATTGACAATAGCGTTGCTCATATTCACCCTTTTGTTTACCATTTTATATTTTCAAACCATCAGCAAACCCATGAAAAATCTGATTAAAGATATCAAAACCATCGATCCTCATTCTGAGATGCTATATCGCTTGCCGAATGGCGGGAGACTTTCCTTTCCCGAAGTGAGACAGGCGTTGAACAACGTCTTGGATGTGGCTACCGAGTTTTTTGAGGAGAAAGAAAAGGGCCGTTTGGATTTGCTCATCGAGAATCAACGTGTCAAGTTGTTGGTTGAATCCACTGCGGATATCATTTTTGAGATCGGTGTCGATAAACGCTTTTGCTCCATCTATGGCAGAGGGTTGGAAAAACTCAGGATGAATCCCACTCATGTCATCGGCAAAACCGTGCTCGAGATTTTTAAAGACGATGGGCTAGAGCGCGATCGGCTGTATTCTTTGGCACTTCAAGGTGAACACCACATCTATGATTGGGATTATCAGGTCGATGGGACTACCTATTACTATGAATCATCGATTTCCCCTATTTTTAATCAAGATCATCTAGTCATCGGAGCGGTCGGAATTTCCCGTGACATCACCGAGCCGAAAATGAGACAAAGGGAAATCGAGTATCTGAATATCCATGATTTCTTGACGGGTCTATATAATCGCCGCCACTTCGTCGAGAGACTTTCGATTTTGGATGAGAAGAAGCATCACCCGCTCGGCGTGATGATGATCGATGTCAATGGCTTGAAAATCATCAACGACGCCTACGGCCACCCGTTTGGAGACAAGGCATTGATCAAGACGGCAGAAGTCCTGCTTGAACAAGCGGCGGGGCGTGATGATGTGTTCCGCATCGGTGGTGATGAGTTTGCCATCATCGTCTGCAATACTTCTGATGTCGATATTACCCAATATGTCGAACGGATCCATGAACGGCTTAAGGAAATCACAATCGATAACATTCCGCTTTCGGTGGCAATCGGATATTCAATCAAAACCGATCATGAGCAACCTTTTGACGAGATGATGATCCACGCCGAAAATCTGATGTATCGCAATAAGGTCTCTCAAGGAAGAAGCGTTCGCAACCATGCGATTAAAGCCATCTATCAGACTTTGACACAAAAGTATCTGGAAGAGAAAATCCACTCTGAACGTGTCGGTACATATGCGAGAAAAATGGGCGAAGCATTGAACTTGCGTCCGAGTGAACTGGACGAGTTGGAAATGGCGGGAATCTTCCATGACATCGGCAAGATCACGATTCCCGACGAAATCCTGAAGAAGCCCGGAAAATTGACGGACAAAGAATATGAGTTGATCAAGGCTCATGCCGAGAATGGGTACCATATTCTGCGGGCGGCGGACATGTACTCCGGTCTCGCGGAACATGCCCTTAATCACCATGAGCGATGGGACGGGACAGGATATCCCTCTGGACTCAAAGGCGAACAAATCCCCTTGTTCTCAAGAATCATTGCGCTTGCGGATGCGTTCGAAGCCATGACATCAGACCGGCCGTACCGCAAACGACTTAGTGAAGAAACGGCCGTTCGAGAAATCATCCGCTATTCGGGAACGCAGTTCGATCCTGATCTCAGTCAAATCTTTATCGAAAAAGTACTCCTTCATCCCTTTTCGGACCATCAGGAGTAAATCGCTTAAGCGCGGACACCCATCAAGAAGATCAACCACAAAAAGGAGACCACATGAATCGCTATCCCACAGAAATGATTGACAGACTGAACCGCAACATCGAAGCACATTTCCCGCATCTATTTTTGATCGATCATTCGATGAAACAAGCCTTTTCCGGAGTGTCGCGATTGGTGATGCTTGACCGGTATGCGCAAAAAGATATCAATCACCTCACGTTGTCCGTGGGGGATCTCGTCTTGTGTATCATTCGAAACGACCCCAGATTTCCGAGCCGTGGCGTCGGGAATGTCCTTGAAATTGGTGAAGACTGGGTGCGCATCCATCTTGAAGATGAATACGTCGCATTGGCGGAAGATGTCGGTCAGAATCACGATGTCGTACGCCCAAAAAACACGGTGGACAAACCACTGGAACTTTTTTATGAGCAAATCGCCATGCGCGTTGCGGCGAATCTGGGTTCAGGAGAACGCATCGAATACTTCCAGAAGTTTTATCGTGAGATTGCCGATCTGAATATCGTTCCCGCCGGTAGAGTGTTATATGGTGCGGGCAGCCAAAGCGATGTGACTTACTTCAATTGCTTTGTCATGCCCTTCGTGGAGGACTCTAGGATGGGAATCAGCGACCACCGACGCCATGTGATGGAGATTATGTCGCGCGGTGGTGGCGTGGGGACCAACGGTTCAACCTTAAGGCCAAAGAATTCTCTCGCCAAAGGTGTGAACGGAAAATCATCAGGCGCCGTCAGTTGGCTCCAAGATTTGTCACAACTCACAAACCTCGTCGAACAAGGCGGCTCCCGCAGAGGGGCACAGATGATCATGATGGCATGTTGGCATCCTGACATCATCGAATTCATCGTCTCAAAGATGCAGAATGTTCAGATTTTGCAGTTTTTGATGAAGACTATTAAGGATTCGGATATTGTCAAAGCGGCGCAGGCAAAACTCAAATACATTCCTTTTTCCGATATAGAAAACGACATTATCCACACGTTGTACGATTTGGAAGAAGCGAATCCAGGAACCTTATCGCCTCAAACCAACCATAAAATTCGGGATATGCGTCAAAGTGGCGGAAGGTATGAAGTCAATCAACCGGACTTTTTCAATGGAGCCAACATTTCGGTCGCCATCACCAAGGAGTTCATGGAAGCCGTGGAACATGACGGAGATTTCGATTTGTGCTTTCCTGACATCGATCACTATAACAAAGGTGAAAAAGCGGCATACGACGAAAAGTGGCATGTGATTGGTGATGTGCGCGAGTGGTCAAAACTCGGCTATCCGATCCGCGTCTATAAGACGATCAAAGCCCGAGACTTATGGAACTTGATTAATATCTGTGCGACGTATTCTGCAGAACCGGGCATCTTTTTCATCGATAATGCCAACGATATGACCAACGCCAAAGCGTACGGACAGAAGGTGGTTTCGACCAACCCCTGTGGAGAACAACCGCTTGCTCCTTATTCAGTCTGCAACCTGGCAGCGATCAATCTGGCGAATATGGCAGACACGAAGAAAAATGATGTTTTGTGGGACAAGCTTCATGAAACCATTTTCGTTGCGGTGCGCATGCAAGATAACGTCATCGACAAGACAAGCTATTTTCTCGAGGAAAACCGGCGTCAAGCTCAAGGTGAACGACGCGTGGGCATGGGCATCATGGGTCTCCATGATTTGATGATCCTGCTCAACCTCAAATACGGGAGTGATGCAGGTAACCAGTTCATCGATAAATTAATGAAGTTCATCGCGATGAACGCCTATCAGGCATCCATCGAACTCGCTCGTGAAAAAGGGAGTTTTCCGTTTCTCGATCAATATGGTTCCAGAAACCGGTTCATCGAGTCCGGATTCATGAAAAAAATGCCGAAAGCGATTCGTGACGGCGTATTGCAATATGGTATCCGAAATTCGCACTTGTTGACGATCGCACCGACCGGTTCCACCGGAACGATGGTCGGCGTTTCCACAGGACTGGAACCGTATTTCGCTTTCAAGTACTTCCGCAGTGGTCGTCTCGGGAAATTTATGGAAGTCGATGCACCAATCGTGGAAAGATACCTGGAATTGTATCCGCAATATCGCGACCAGCCACTTCCCGATATCTTTGTTTCCGCCATGGATTTGCCTGCGGAAGCCCATGCAAATGTACAGTGCGTGATTCAACGTTGGGTCGATTCGTCGATATCGAAAACCGTCAACGCACCCAAGGGGTATACGGTGGAACAAGTCGAAGAGTTGTACATGTATCTATACAAACATGGCGCGAAGGGCGGAACGGTGTATGTCGATGGTAGTCGCGACGCTCAAGTCCTTTCATTGAACAAGGAAGCGCAAACCCCGGTTCAAATCGACATCTCAGAGCTCGGGATATCTGTTGAGAAAATGGAAAGCCCCAAAGGCGAGGGCGGTTTGCCACTCAAAACCAAGATCGGCCGTAACATCGGCGTCGAGATCGGTGATATCTGCCCGATATGTCTCGAAGGTACTGTCGAAGAGATTGGCGGATGCAACACCTGTTCGAATTGCAATGCGCAACTCAAATGCGGTTTATAGGATATTAATAGAAAAGTCGGTGCGCGCACCGACTTTTTTATCGTTCTCTTTTTATGTGTATATCAACCAGACGAGCACGTAACCCGTCATCACGGCTGCCAGCGTATAGGGAATCCCGATTTTCATGAACGTCCATGGTTTGACGTCATGGCCCTCACGTTGAAGAATGGCAATGGCGGTGATGTTAGCGGATGCGCCGATGGGCGTGAGATTGCCACCCAATGTGGCGCCCACCAACAGACCGAAGTATAAGACGGTCGGATCATGTAATCCGAGTGTGGCCTGCAGCCCTGCCACCACCGTCAGCATGGTCGCCACGTAAGGGATGTTGTCGATGAATGCCGAAAGCAAGACAGAGGCGAAGACGAGAATGGTGTAAATGATGAAGACGTTGCCTCCGGAAATATGGGCCAATGCTTGCGCCATGGCATCGATGACCCCTGCATTCGTGATTGAACGGATGATGAGAAACAATCCTCCCAAGAGAAACAAGGTTTTATAATCGATTTCGCCTAAGGTCGTTTTCCATGATTGGATCGATTTTGTCTGAAAGAGTCGATAAATCAAGCCGATCACAAGCAAGGCCATACAAATCAAGCCATTGATCGTGCGGGGCGTATTCGGGATGAAGGATGCGATAATGAGACAGACGATGATCGCAAGCATCAGATACGTGGGGAAATAATCCGTCACTGTGGTTTTTTCCTCAATCTCCACCGATTCGCGGCGGTGACGAAAGACGAACCATAATACCCCAGTCGCCGCGAGCAAGCCTGCCTGGACGATGAAGAAGAGCCCGATTTTTCCGTGATAGAAGAAGAAATCGAAGAAAGTCATGTCGAGATAGCCACCGAGAAGAATGGACGTGGTGTCGCCGACGAGGGTGGCTGCGCCTTCAAGATTGGACGCAATGGCGATGGCGATGATTGAAGGCACGGGAGATACTTTGAGTTTTTTGGCGATGGTGATTGCGATCGGCGCAATCATGAGCACGGTGGCCACATTATCGATAAAAGCGGAAATCAGACCTGAAAACAATGACAACGCCAAAATCGCCATCCGCATATCACTGGCGCGATCGATGATTTTATCGGCGATCAAAGCCGGCATTTTCGATTCGATAAACAATGATACGATTCCCATGGTTCCCGCAATCATCATGATGACGTTCCAGTCGATCGCTCCGGGAATCTCTGTGAAAGGCAGATAACCGAGTATCAAGAATATGAGGGCGGAGCCTAAGGCGACGTATGCCCGTTTCTTTGAAAAAAACAAGAGGCAAATATAGGTCAGGATAAATAAGATGAGTGCCGTTGGCATCACCCAATTCTCGTCAAGATAATCCATTATGGCAAGTGTCATAGTAGTCTCCTCATCATAGTCTAGAAAATATTATACCATCGGTTCATCGTTGTGACAACCTTATTTCTCTGGAATGTCTCATGCACGATGTTTTAAAAATGCACCTGCTTTGAGGTCCGATGAGAACAATGATATAATAGAGGTATCAAAGATTAAAATGGAGGCTATTATGGATCATAAACAACTGAATATAGGGATCATCATTGGCAGCACACGCGAAGGCAGAATCGGTGATCAGGTAGGCCGATGGGTGTATGAACAAGCCCGACGTTTGTCACAACACCATTTCACATTGCTCGATATCAAAGATTTCAATTTGCCATTTCTGGGTTCACCGGGTTCAGAGCCGGCGATCAAGATTTGGGATGAAGCCGTTCAAAAGTGCGATGGGTTTATTTTCGTCACGCCTGAGTATAACCATTCTTTTCCCGCATCACTCAAGAATGCGGTGGATGTGCTCAAGGAATCGTGGCACGATAAGGCTGCGGCGATCATCAGTTACGGATCGATGGGCGGCGCGCGCGCCGCAGAACACCTGAAACAGGTTTTGGGAGAACTCAGAGTCGCTGATGTTCGCACCCAAGTTCTTTTTTCCTTGTTCGATGATTTTGAGAAGATGTACGATTTTCGGCCAAGAGCATTACATCTTCCCACATTCGAAATCCAACTCGAGCAACTCATCAGTTGGAGTGAAGCATTAAAGCCTTTGCGTCAATCATAAACAAAAGTCCCCTTCTCACATTGTGTTGAGAAGGGGGCTGACCATATGACCACAAGAAGCTCGGTATCTATCGGATCGGGCTTTTTTTAGTTTCCTTTTTCTGCATTTTATCGCGATACATTTTCTGGTCTGCTTGGTTCATGATTTCCGATAACTCATAATCACGCGTGACACTCTGTGTCTCGAAGGAGATGGCACCGTATGCGAGCGATGCGACCGGAGAGATGGCGTCAAAGCGTTCATTGAGCGAGTCGATGAGAGATAGACCATCATCCGTTTCGGGGTTGAAAAGCAAGATGATGAACTCATCTCCACCGAGGCGGAAGACTTCACCGCGCGATTTCGTGATGTCTTTGGCAAGGCGGACGAAATCGATGAGCAACTTGTCTCCGGCATCATGACCATAGCGGTCGTTGACGCTTTTGAAATCATTGAAATCGATCATCACCAAGCAGGCGGATTGGATGGAAGGACTGCTGGAGATGCGAGTGTGAAAATATTCATAGAAGTAGCGTCTGTTGAATGCACCCGTCAATCCGTCCGTGATGGCCATTTCGCGAAG
>JBAZGL010000021.1:0-11148 GCA_041652855.1 Candidatus Izemoplasmatales bacterium | reverse complement strand
CCTCAGATAGCCGACAGCGATGACGCCTCCTGTGGCGACCATACTCAAAATCGCGATGACGGATGATGTCGACTGCGTTTTGTCAACAACGCGCGCGAACTCAAAACTAGCCAATAATGCTAAAAGCCCGCAAAATATCGCAAACATGTGGAAGTGATGCCCAAAGATGAAGATGGGAATGAAGATCAAGGCCATACCCACGGCCGTCAAGGTTCTTTGTTTCATGAAGTTCCTTTCAACCCGCCATAACGGCGGTCTCTTTGCGTATAGGCCTCAATCGCCTGATGCAGATGTTTCTTCGAAAAATCAGGCCACAACACATCCGCAAAATACAATTCGGCATACGCGGCTTGATACAACATGAAATTGCTCAATCGCTGTTCTCCGGATGGCCGGATCAGAAGATCAAGCGGCGGCAAATCTTTCGTATAGAGTTCTTGTTCGATGTGGCTGAACGTGATATCATCGGGCTTCAGTTCGCCCGAAGATACCTTCTGGGCGATGTGTTGTACCGCTTGAAGGATTTCCTCATGAGAACCGTAATCAAAACAGATGTTGAGTACCAACCCTTGTCGGTGCACCGATCTTTGTGTGATCCGCTCAAGAATCTCCCGATTCTCCGAAGACATTTTCGTTTTTCGTCCCGAGAACATCACGCGGATATCGTGCTTTTCAAACGCGTCTTTGAAGCGTGTTTCAAAGGCCTTCGGCAATTTCATCAAAAAATCGACTTCTGAAGCAGGACGCAACCAGTTCTCGGTAGAGAACGCGAAAACGCTCAACGCTTTGACGCCCATTTCCGCTGCGGCTAAAGTGACATCCCGAATATTCTCGACACCAGCCTGATGCCCGGCAGTACGTGGAAGTCCGCGCTTTGCGGCCCACCTGCCGTTTCCATCCAGTATAATCGCGATATGTTCGGGGATTGTGATGGATTTTGGCTTTTTGTTTGGAAACATGTCTTCACCTTCCTACCGCTATCATTATACAACAACCCAAAGAAAAATTCTAATCATTTGTCGGTGAAGCATGCAAATGCTCCTCCGAAAAATAACAATCCGGAAGCGGTTTCCCCCTCCCGGATTTCGCTGATATCTCACTTACAAACTCATGATATCCTTTTCTTTGTCTCGGAAAATCCCATCGATCCGCTCAATGAACTTGTCGGTCAGTTTTTGGGTCTCGTCTTGATAGAAGTGCAAATCATCTTCTGTGATTTCTTTGTCTTTTTCCTTCTTCTTAAAGTCCATGATAGCGTCGCGACGAACGTTGCGAATGGCCACCTTTGCATCTTCTGCCATTTTATGGATCACCTTGACTGATTCACGGCGATTCTCTTCGGTGAGCGGAGGCAAGTTGATCCGAATCCCGATGCCGTCATTCGTCGGTGTTACACCGATGTTGGCTGCGAATATCGCCCTTTCTATCTTCGATACCAAGCTTTTGTCGTAGGGTTTGATATAAATTTGTGTCGCTTCAGGCACTGAAACAGAAGCCACCTGATTGATCGGCGTTTGCACACCGTAGTAATCCACATTCACCCGTTCGAGCATCTTGGGGTTGGCACGTCCCGAGCGGACTGTGGTAAATTCCTTGTGCAGCGCGAGCAGCGTCTGTTCCATCCGCTCTTCTGCATCCATCATAATCATTTCAGGCATTATGATCCCTCCTTACTTGAATTAATCATTGTTCCGATATGTTCACCCATGATGGCGCGTTTGATATTGCCCGATACATTCATGTCGAACACATAGATGGAAATATGGTTGTCGTGGCATAAAGCCGCTGCGGTTGAATCCATTACTTGGAGTTGTTTGCTTAATACTTCATGATGCGTCAGATAATCAAACTTATGAGACCCGGCATGGTTGCGGGGATCTTGATCGTACACACCATCGGTGCCGTTCTTAGCCATATAAATGATCGAAGCTCCCAGTTCGGCCGCGCGTAACGCGCTGGTCGTATCGGTCGAAAAATACGGGTTGCCGGTTCCGCCACCGAAAATCACGATATAGTTCTTCTCGAGATGGCTGATCGCTTTGCGGCGAATATAAGGTTCCGCCACTTCGGGGATATTCAGACTGGACATCACACGGGTCGGCACACCGATCGCCTCTAGTGAATTTTGCAGGGCAAGCGCGTTCAAAATCGTCCCGATCATGCCCATATAATCCGCGCTGGAGCGCTCGATCCCCATTTCGTCGCCTAATCGGCCACGAAAGATATTGCCGCCACCGACGACAATTCCTATTTCACAGATGCCAAGCTCGTACGCTTCTTTGAGTTCTTTCGCGACTTTGCGAACGACAAGCGGATCGATCCCGATTCCACTTTCCCCCGCCAAAGCCTCACCGCTCAATTTGATCATAATCCGTTTTTTTGACATATTAACCTCCATCGTCAGGGGATAAAAAAGGACACAAAAGTGTCCTTATTTTTGGGTTTGCGCCATAACCTCGTCCGCAAAATTCTCGGTTTTTTTTTCGATGCCTTCGCCCACGGCCAAACGCTTAAAAGCCGCGATCGAAGCGCCTTTCGCCTTCACATATTCGCCGACGGATTGATCGGGATTCTTGATGAAAGGTTGATTGACGAGACAGATTTCTTTGAGATTCTTGTTCAAGCGTCCTTCAACCATTTTGATGATGATCGCTTCTGGTTTGGGTTTGTCGCTTTCGGCATTTTCATTGAGCGCTTCTTTGGTCAGGATTTCCCGCTCATGTTGGATAAAGGTTTCAGAAATATCGGATGATTGCAAGTACAACGGCGAACTGGCCGCCACATGCATCGCCACATCCTTCGCGGTTTCAAAATCGCCGCCATTCATCAACGCCAACGAAGCGATGGCGCCGAACATATGGATGTAATTCCCGAACACCTGCGTGTCACTTTTCGTGATGACTTCAAGTCTTCTCAAGGTGATGTTTTCTCCGATGGAGGCGACATTCTCAAGCAAGATGGTTTCCAGCGTTTTGCCTTGAACATCAATCGCCAGAGCTTCTTCGACATTGGCGACGGACGATTGGATGAGAATATCGCCCACGCGATGAACCAAAGCTTTGAATGTATCGTTTTTGGCGACAAAATCCGTTTCACAATTGATTTCGAACATGATCGCTTTATTGCCGCTAATGCGAATATCACAGACGCCTTCGGCAGCGATTCTCGAAGATTTCCGCTGTGCCTTGGCAATCCCTTTCTCCCGCAACCATTCGATCGCTTTCTCGACATCCCCGTTGGTTTCCACAAGCGCCTTCTTGCAGTCCATCATTCCGGCCCCTGTTTTTTCACGTAATTCTTTAACTAATGCAGCAGTGATTTCCATGTGACTCCTCCTTGTTTCGGTCATAAATATCTTATCATAAGTATCATATCAATTCAATTCTTTTCGCTGTATCTTACAAAAGGGAGCGCGGACGCTCCCTCAGCACATTTATTTGCTCGCTTCGATAATCGCTTCGATCAATTCGGCTTTACGCATCTTCGAGTAATTGCTCATATTCAGGTCTTTGGCAATTTCAAGAAGATCCTTCACCGTTTTGCTTTCGAGATCGGTCAGGTCATGTTTGGGTTCAACCACTTCTTGCTTGGGTTCAACTTTGACAACGACGGGTTTTTCTTCCTTGGGCACTTGAACCGTGACAACCGTTTCCTTATCGGGTTCGACGACGACCTTTACCGGTTTGGATTGAACTTTCTCTTTCTTGACGACGGGTTCAACCACCGCTTTGGGTTGTGTTTCAGGTTTCACTTCAATCCGCATCGAACGGACTTCTTTTTTCGGTTCTTCCTTGACTTCTTCGCCATCCTCGATGATCAGATCGTTATCGGCTTCGGTTTCGGAAACTACCCCTTCAGATTCGATGAGACCGCCATTCGCCTCGACGATCGCATCCGCTAACTTGCCCACAATCAACTTGACTGAGCGAAGCGCGTCATCATTGGCAGGAATGATGTAATCGACTTCATCGGGATCGCAATTCGTGTCGATAATGCCGAAAACGGGGATGCCGAGTTTTCTGGCCTCAAGAATCGCATTGCGTTCTTTGCGCGGATCGATGATGAACATCGCTTCGGGCAACGTCTTCATATCCTTGATGCCGCCAAGAAACTTCTCGAGACGATCCATTTCTTTACGTAAACCGATGACTTCTTTTTTGGGCAAAACCGCAAACGTGCCGTCTTCTTCCATTTTGTGAAGATCATGCAGTTTTTTGATCGAACGCTTGATGGTCTTGAAATTCGTCAATGTGCCGCCGAGCCAACGCTTGTCCACAAAGAATTGACCGCTCCGGATGGCTTCTTCACGCACGGGGTCTTGCGATTGCTTTTTCGTGCCGACAAACAAGACGCGTCCGCCATTTTGCACGATGTCGAACATCGCTTTGTACGCAATGTCGATACATTCACTGGTCTTCTGTAAATCGATGATGTGGATTCCGTTGCGCGATGTATAGATATACTTCGCCATTTTGGGATTCCACCTGCGGGTTTGATGCCCGAAATGCACGCCTGCTTCCAGCAGGGCTTTCATTGAGATGACACTCATATTCCTTTGTTTCCTCCTTGTGATTTGCCTCCATCGCCATCTTCGTCCTTGCGACCTGTTCGGCTCACGCATATGACTCCGACGATGTGTGTATTTTTTTACGGCGCTATTATTGTATCAAATCCCAAACAATAAAGCAAGCATATTTGTCGGCCATTCGCTCACGAATCCGAGGTGCCCGTGCTCCCAAAACCGCCGTTTCGTTTAGGCAGAATATCCTGGTCGTCATCGGTCACAAGGTAATTCATGAAAATTCCTTGAAAGAGACGTTCACCGCGCTTGATCGTCACATCATGATCGGATACATTGAGAACTGAAATCATGATATGTCCCTCATTGTCGGGGTTGTCATAATAATCGCTGTCGATGACGGCCACATGGTTCGTCAACATCAAGTGTTTGGTCTTGTATAGGGAACTCCTCGCGAACACCATCAACACCTCGCGAGGGGGCATATAGGCTTTCAGTCCCGTCGGTACGATCGCACTTTTCTTCGCAGATAGCACCATCGTCTCTTGAGTAGCGATATCATACCCCGCGCTCGCGTTCGTTTTCCGCTTGGGCAAGGGAAAATCATCGCTCTTGAATGTCCCAATCTTTTCAAAACCCCGGATTCTAGACATTGCCCGCACCCGTCTGACTGATTTGTCTTTTGAGTTCGCGCTCGGCTTTCGCAAGTTCGATATTGCGCTTTTTATTATCTTCGATCCGCGCTTGACGGATTTCGGCAAGATTGGCTTCGGCTGCTTCTTGAGATTCGCCGATATAAGCATCCTGAGCGATGACGCTGATCTGGTTCTGATGATTCTCGACGATGCCATTGATAATGACCACGTAATACACAAGATTCCCCTGAACGAGTTTGATATATCCCGTATCGATCGTCGATACGATGGGCAGATGATCCTTCAACATGCCATATGCGCCATTGTTATGGCTGGAGACGACAACGGAATCGACTTCTTCGTGGTAGAGTTCGCCTTCAGGTGTCACAATGATGATTTTCATTCATCACACCACCTTTTTCATCTTTTTGGCTTTTTCGAGGACATCATCGATCGATCCCACCAGGCGGAATGCGTCTTCCGGTAATTGATCGTGTTTGCCTTCGAGGATTTCTTTAAAGCCTCGAAGCGTTTCCTGGACAGGTACAAAGCTTCCTTTTTGTCCGGTGAACTGTTCGGCAACATGAAAATTCTGTGACAAGAACAGACGGATGCGCCGTGCCCTATGAACGATCAACTTGTCATCCTCTGAGAGTTCATCCATCCCGAGAATGGCGATGATGTCAAGGAGGTCGTTGTATCGTTGCAATGTGCGCTGGATTTCTCTGGCGATACGGTAATGCTCTTCCCCGACGATTTCGGGCGTGAGGGCACGGGAAGTGGATGCCAGTGGATCCACTGCCGGATAGATTCCCTCTTCAGAGATTTTTCTCGAAAGATTGGTAGTGGCATCGAGATGGGTGAAAGTCGTCGCGGGAGCAGGATCGGTGTAATCATCGGCCGGAACGTAGACCGCTTGAATCGAAGTAATCGACCCGGCTTTGGTCGAGGTAATCCGTTCTTGAAGAAGCCCCATGTCGGTCGCAAGCGTGGGTTGATATCCCACGGCCGAAGGCATGCGTCCCAGCATCGCGGACACTTCGCTTCCCGCTTGGGTAAAGCGGAAGATGTTGTCGATGAAAAGCAACACGTCCTGATGCATTTCATCGCGAAAATGTTCAGCCATGGTCAATCCGGTCAAACCGACGCGCATGCGCGCCCCCGGTGGCTCGTTCATCTGTCCGAAAACCATCGCGGTCTTTTTGATGACACCTGATTCTTTCATTTCATAATAGAGGTCGTTGCCTTCACGGGTCCGTTCACCCACACCGGCGAACACCGAGATTCCTCCGTGTTCTTCCGCGACGTTATGGATGAGTTCCTGGATCAATACCGTCTTTCCGACGCCGGCACCGCCAAAAAGGCCGACTTTTCCGCCCTTGATGTAAGGCGCAAGCAAATCGACGACTTTGATGCCTGTTTCCAGGATTTCCGTAGTCGAACTCAAATCTTCGATTCGTGGAGATTGACGATGGATCGGCATGCGCTTGCATGATGATGCATCAAAATCGATGCCATCGATGGGTTCTCCGAGCACGTTGAAGACGCGACCGAGGGTCGCTTCGCCGACGGGCACGAGAATCGGGGCTCCGGTATCCACTACTTCCATGCCGCGGACCAATCCGTCGGTGGAATCCATCGCGATCGTGCGCACGATATTCCCGCCGAGGAAGAGCGATACTTCCAACGTCAGATCGATGGCAACCGGATGTTGGGCATCCGGGGCTATATTGATTTTCAAGGCATGATTGATCCGTGGCATCTCATCTTGAAACATGACATCCACGACGGGACCCATGACCTGTACGACTTTTCCAATGGCTGGCATATTATCCTCCTACGTGACGGCAGATGCGCCACCGATGATATCGGTGAGTTCTTTGGTGATTGCGGCTTGTCGGGCGCGGTTATAATGAAGTGTTTGTTTTTGTATGACTTCGGTTGCGTTATCGGTCGCCTGTTTCATCGCCGTCATCCGGGATGCATGCTCGCTGGTCTTGCTGTCGAGGATGATGCCGTAAAGCGTATGCTCGAGATATAGCGGCAACAACTCACCCATGACGACTTCCGCGGAAGGTTCAAACAAAAACTCACTGACGCTTTCTGTTTTGGGTTTGACGAGTTCGGTAATCGGGAGAAGGACGGCGGTTTGGACGACTTGCATCAAGGTGTTGACATAGTGTGAGTAGATCATGACGATCCTGTCCACTTGTCCTTCGAGATACAGCGAGATGAATGCCCGTGACATCGCTTGAAAATCGATGAACTGCACTTCGTCGCGCGAATTGATGGATGTGACATTCAGTAAGGGATAGTGTCTTCGCCGGCAATAAGAATAGGCCTTATAACCGATGGTCGCCACGATGAACTCATCGGAACTTCGATGGGTTGTGGCAATCATATCCTCGAAATGTTTGAATATGTTGCTGTTGTACGGTCCTGCCAATCCGCGGTCGCTGGAGACGAGAATATAACCGGTCTTTTGAATCTCGCGATCTTGAAGCAACGGATGCGTCAAATCAAGATTCGACGAGATGACATTTTCCAACATCGCCTTGATCTTGTTTTTGATCGGCTGAAAAGCCCGATACTTGCGTTCGGACTTTCTCAGTTTCGAAGCGGAAACCATGTTCATCGCTTTGGTGATCTGGCTGGTTTTCCGCGTCGCTTCGATCTTGTTTTTGATTTCGCGCATCGCTGCCATATGGGCTCCTAAATAAAGTCGCTGACAAAGGCGTCGAGATAGGTGTCAAGCGCCGCCTGATCAGGCAGTTTCTTCGTTTTTTTCATTGTCTCAAGCAATTGTATTCCCGCTTCATCCATTTGGATGTGGCGGTGGAGTTCTTTTTCAAAACGCCGGATGTCTTCCGTCTTGATCTGATCGAGATAGCCGTTGACAAGACAATAAATGCTGATGGCTTGAAGTTCGAAGGGCATCACTTCATGAAGCCCTTGTTTGAGAATCTCGACCGTCCGTTCGCCGCGATCCAGTTTCGCTTTGGTCGCGTCATCCAGATCCGAGCCGAACTGCGTGAACGCTTCAAGTTCGCGATAACTCGCCAGATCCAAACGCAACGTCCCGGACACTTTCTTGATCGCCGGATATTGTGCTGCCCCACCGACTCTTGACACTGAAAGGCCGGCGTTGATGGCCGGGCGGATACCCGAGTGGAACAACTTGGACTGCAAAAAGATCTGACCGTCGGTAATCGATATGACATTCGTCGGAATATAAGCAGAAATATCTCCTTCTTGTGTCTCGATGATCGGCAAAGCAGTGATGGAACCTCCGCCCAACGCATCAGACAGTTTCGCGGAGCGCTCCAATAAGCGTGAATGCAGATAGAACACGTCTCCGGGGAACGCTTCGCGTCCCGGGGGTCTTCGCAAAAGCAAGGACAATTCGCGATAGCTAATCGCGTGTTTCGTCAAATCATCATAGATAATCAGGACATGTCGCCCTTGAAACATGAACCATTCGGCGATGGATACGCCCGAATAGGGTGCCAAAAACAACAGAGGTGCCGGGTCGGATGCGGAAGCATTGACGACAATCGAGTATTCCATCGCCCCAAAACGTTTCAACGTCTGAACCACACCGAGTACCGTGGACTCTTTTTGTCCGATCGCGACGTACACACAAATGACATCGCCACCTTTTTGATTGATGATGGTATCGATGGCGATCGATGTCTTGCCGGTTTGGCGGTCGCCGATGATCAACTCTCGTTGGCCTCTGCCGATCGGAACCAATGCGTCGAGCACCTTCATCCCAGTTTGCAGCGGTTGATTGACGCTCTGACGATCGATGACACCCGTCGCTTTTTGCTCGATGGGTCGGGTTTCATCCGTTTTGATCGTACCCAGACCGTCCAAAGCTTGTCCCAAGGGGTTGATCACTCTGCCGATCATCGCTTCTCCAACCGGGATTTCCAAAATCCTTCCGGTGGTCTTGACCGTATTCCCTTCTTGGATCAATGCGGTTTCGCCAAGCAAAATGGCGCCGACATGGTCTTTTTCCAGGTTTTGCACCATGCCGAAAACATCATTGGGAAAAACGAGCAATTCTCCGCTCATCGCTTGGTCGAGTCCATGTACGAGGGCGATGCCGTCGCCTACGGAAATGACGGTACCGACATTTTCCGTATGGATCTCTTTTTCATATTTCTTGATTTGTTCCTTGATTAATGCGCTGATTTCCAAAGGATCTAAGGGCATGCTGCATCCACTCCGTTATTGTTTGAGATTGTGTGTGAGGTTGACGATCTGTCGGTTGATGGTTTCATCGATGACTTTTCCGGCAAATTCGATACGCATGCCGGCAATGATGGTCGGATCGATGATTTCTTTGATGGAGACCCGTTTTTCATAGTCTTGTTCGAGTTTCCGCTTGAGCCGGTCTTTCGTAGATGGCGAGAGCGGTCGCTTGCAAAAGACGGATACTTCCATTTCTTGATTCTCTTCGAGCATCAAGGCATTGTATTCTGCCTCGATCAACGCAAGGAGTTTGAGTCGGTCGTTGTCAATGAGCACAAAAAGAAAATGACGAAACAGTACATCACTCACCCATTGGCTCACGATGTCTCGCTTTTCCGCTTTGCTGATTCTGGGACTGAGAAAGAGTTTCAATGTCGTTTCGGCTTGAAGTTCTTTGTGCAGTTGAAAGAGTGCCGGAATCTCTTCGCTTTTCTGTTCGGCTTTTGCCAGGGAAAAAAGCGCCAATGCATACTGACGCGCGATCTCGATCATGACTTCTTGCTTCCTTCGAGCTGATCCATCATCATTTGCTCGTATTTCGTCTCATCCAGTTCTTCCTCGATGATCTTACTCGCCATCCGCGCTGCCAGATCGATGACCTCATGCCGCATCGCCTCGCGGGCTTTATCCCGTTCGTGTTCGATTTCACGCAAACTCGTCTGGTGTAATTCGCTGGCTTCGGCTTTGGCTTTGGACAATATTTCGTTACGCTCGAATTCGCCTTTTTCTTTGGCTTTCCGGATAATGTTTTTTTGCTCGGCCATCAGATGCTGGTATTTGCTTTCGGTTTGTTCTTTGTAGGCCAAAGCCTCGCTTTTCGCCTTCTCAGAATCAAGTCGTTCTTGTTCCATGAGCAATTTTCGCTTTTCGAGAAAAGCGATGATTTTTTGATAAAAGAACTTTTTGACGATGATCACAAGGATGACGGTCGCAAGTAATTGCACGACCATATCGAGCAAACTGACGCCCAATGCGGCTTGAATCGCATCGTTCACCGCCTGAGCGATTCGTTCAATGGTTGTCATGGGGATATCCTCCCTTGAAGATTCCTAAAGCGTTTATTTGCCAATTAACAAGATTGCCACAAGCAATGCATACAGACCGGTCGTTTCAGCAACGGCTTGGGTCACCAGCGTCGTTACCAGGATCTTGCCTTGGGCTTCCGGTTGTCTGCCTACCGCTTCTGCGGCTTTGCCTGCCGC
The DNA here is from genome assembly GCA_041652855.1 of Candidatus Izemoplasmatales bacterium. Classification (GTDB taxonomy): domain Bacteria; phylum Bacillota_I; class Bacilli_A; order Izemoplasmatales; family Hujiaoplasmataceae; genus JAAYZB01. The sequence continues at coordinate 535 of JBAZGL010000021.1, read as the reverse complement.
AAAACCTTGACCGATTCCAGGTCCGAAGCCGGCGATTACCGCAATGCCTGCCCCGAGATATGCCATTCCGCTGGAAAAGTATTCGTTGTACTCAGCCGCAAAACGTAAAACCGTGGCGAAAACAGATTCTAACATGGTATTCCTCCTCAATGGATCATTCTATGGGATATTTCGTGAATATTACGCATCCGAAGCCATCGCAATATTCACCGTCGATAGCATAAAGAACACAAAAGCCTGGATCAAACCGAAAAAGATGTCGAACACGGCATGGATGGCGACACCGGCGAAGATGCCGAAGAACCAATGCAATGCCGTATAGACCATCACCGAGATGACGGTTCCACTCATCAGGTTGCCGAAGAGACGCATGCCCATGGTGAGCGGTGTGGATATTTCTCCAATCAAGTTGATCGGGAGCATCAACGGAGCCATCGGTTTGACATAACCGAGGAGCCCGACGAGTTTCTTCTTAAGGCCTTGATAGCGGAGTTCTGCGAATTTGATCATGAACAAGGTGATGATGGAAAACGTC
>JBAZGL010000020.1:0-11368 GCA_041652855.1 Candidatus Izemoplasmatales bacterium | reverse complement strand
ATGCAGCTGATGGATGCAGTGGATGAGTATATTCCACTTCCGGAACGTCCTGTTGACAAACCTTTCATGATGCCGATCGAAGACGTGTTCACGATCACTGGTAGAGGCACGGTCGTTACCGGTCGTGTGGACAGAGGCACCATCAAAGTCAATGACCCCGTTGAAATCATCGGTATCAGACCGACGAAAGCTTCGGTTGTCACTGGCGTTGAAATGTTCCGCAAACTGCTTGATTATGCTCAAGCTGGCGATAATGTCGGTTTGTTGCTGAGAGGCGTTTCCAGAGACGAAGTCCAACGCGGACAAGTTATCGCGAAACCGAAATCTGTGACACCGCACACGAAATTTACTGCTCAAGTATACGTTTTGAGCAAAGAAGAAGGCGGCAGACATACACCGTTCTTCTCGAACTACCGTCCACAGTTCTACTTCCGGACCACGGATGTCACCGGCGTAATCGATCTTCAAGAAGGCGTCGAAATGGTCATGCCTGGAGATAACACGGAAATGATCGTCGAATTGATTCATCCGATCGCTTTGGAACAAGGAACGAAGTTCTCGATTCGTGAAGGCGGCCACACTGTAGGCGCTGGATCAGTTGTTGACATCATCGAATAGTCTTGATAATGAGGGATGAGATTCATCCCTTTTTTTTATGGTTTTTCGCCCATGAAAGATGGTCAAAAAGGCGTGGATATGGTATAATATTCTGTGATATGTTTTGTGTGTATCTCAAGATATGGACTGGATTTATTCAAGAAATCAATCAGAGATCATCTGACCGATAAAGGAGTAACAATGGAACGATCTATTCAGAATATCCGCTTGCTTGGACTCGATATGATCAATCAGGCAAACAGCGGACATCCGGGGATTGTCCTCGGTGCTGCCCCGACTCTGTACGCATTGTATCAGAACCATATGATCGCTTCGACCAAACACCCGCTGTGGTTTAATCGCGATCGGTTTTTTCTGGCTGCCGGGCATGGGTCCGCACTGATCTATGCTTTGCTACATTGTGCGGGATATGATGTACCCATGGAGGAAATCAAGCGATTCCGTCAACTCAACTCGATGACTCCCGGTCATCCGGAGTATTTACATACGCCCGGTATCGATGCGACGACGGGACCCCTCGGTCAAGGGCTGGCCATGGCCGTGGGAAGCGCGATTGCGGAAGTCTATCTACGTCACCTCTTCAACAAGGATGACCTCAAAGTCGTCGACCACTACACCTATGTCTTATGCGGTGATGGAGATCTGCAAGAAGGTGTGTCTCTTGAAGCGATGAGTTTTGCGGGACATGTACGCCTGAATCGCCTCATCATCCTGTTCGATTCCAACGATGTCCAACTGGATGGCCCCACTCTGAACGCTGTCAGCGAAGATATCGCCAAGAAAGTTGAAAGTGTCGGATTCGACTATCAATGTGTCGCGGATGCAAATGATGTGTTGGCGATTTCCAAGGCGATTGCCGTTGCCAAAAAAACCGATAAGCCCTCGTTCATAGAGATCAAGAGCGTGATCGGTTATGGTGCGAAAAACCAAGGAACCAGTTCGGTTCATGGAGCTCCCATCGGCAGAGAAGATACCTCAAGACTGAGAAAATTATGGGATTTCAATCTCAACGAATTTGAAGTCGAGCAAGATGTATACGCTGATTTCCGAGAAAAATTCGGCGCGAGAGGATCAAAGCTCTATCGTGAGTGGATTGCTTCACTCGAAGCTTACGCACAACGTTATCCTGAACTCCATCAATGCTTGATGGATATCATCCATCAGAAAACCCGCGTGGATTATGCGAAGATCACATCGATCGATCCGATCGGTTTCAAAGAAGCAACCCGTAACAGCAGCGGGAAGTTTTTGAAGGTTCTTTCCGAAGAAATCCCTCACCTCATCGGCGGCTCCGCAGATTTGACAGCTTCGACGAAAGCCAAAGGGATCAACGGAAACTTATCTCCTTCGAACCCATTGGGTAGAAATATCTGTTTCGGCGTTCGTGAACACGCCATGGGCGCGATTGCCAATGGCATGGCGCTCCATTACTTAAAGGCGTTCGCCAGCGGGTTCTTCGTGTTTTCGGATTACATGAAGCCGCCGATCCGACTTGCCGCGCTGATGAAGGTTCCCACCATCTTCATCTTTACCCATGATTCCGTGGGGGTGGGCGAAGATGGTCCAACCCACGAACCCGTGGAACAACTTGCCATGTTCCGCTCGACGCCGGATTTGATCACTCTTCGTCCGGCCGACAGCAATGAAACCCGTTTCGCCCTTCGCTATGCCTTGGAATCACAGAATCAGCCGGTATTGCTGGCTTTGTCCCGTCAAGATATCCAGGTGATGCATCAAGCGACCTATGAAGATTTCCTTCAAGGCGGATATATCGCGAGTGATCGAGCCAACTATGAAGGGATCCTGATTGCATCGGGATCCGAAGTGGAAATCGCGATTAAAGCACAAAAATTGCTTGAAGAAAACCATCAAATCGCGGTTCGCGTGGTATCGATGCCATCTATGGAATTGTTCTTGCGCCAACCGAAACATATCCAGGATCACGTATTGCCCCCTGCGTGCCAGAAGCGACTCGCCATCGAAATGGGCGCATCAGGTCTTTGGTATCGCTTCGCCGCTCATGTCAAAGGGATCGATTCTTTCGGAAAATCCGGAAAACTCGAAGATGTCCTGGAATATTTCGGATTTACTCCGGAAGCGGTCGCAAATGAATATTTGGGAATCCGCTGATGTGGTTTGATACGCACGTTCATCTCAACGATTCAGTCTATGATGATCGGCTTGAAGCCGTCATCGAAGATGCCAAGGCCAATGGGGTCTCACGCTTTATGGTCATCGGTTGGGATAGGGCTTCAAGCGAGAGAGCCATCGAGATCGCCCAGACCCACCCCGAGGTGTATGCCGCCATTGGCTTTCATCCCAGTGAGGCTGGAAAAGTGGTTGAAGATGATTTTGCTTGGCTCAAAGCCCATGCAAAAGCCCCTAAAGTAGTCGCTATCGGTGAAATCGGGCTGGACTACTATCGCGGCAAAGAAACGATGAACGAACAAAAGCTCTTGTTTGAGGCTCAAATCGAGATCGCGCTGGCACACGACTTGCCCATCGCCATCCATATGCGGGATGCGACGCTGGATGTGTTGAACACGTTGAAACGTTATCGCACCCATACGCTTCGCGGCGTGATGCACTGTTATTCCGGAAGCGCATCATCGGCTCTGGAGTTCATCCAACTCAATATGACTATCGCTTTGGGAGGGCCGGTCACATTTCACAACGCCAAAACACCGAAGGAAGTGGCCGAAAAATTGGATCTTTCGCATGTGGTTTTGGAAACGGACGCGCCCTATTTAGCTCCGATGCCTTTTCGTGGAAAACTCAATGAACCGAAGTATCTCCCGTTGATCGCAGATGAGATTGCGGACATCAAAGGAGTATCCCGGCAAGAACTCGCCAGAATCACGACGAATAATGCGTGCCGATTATTGAATATCGAAATCGAATCGACGTCACAACATGGAAGGATTTGATTCATATGGGTTTAACTGCAGGCATTATCGGTATGCCCAATGTGGGTAAAACAACATTGTTCAATGCGATCATCAAGGCAAAAATGCCCGCGATCAACTTTCCTTTTTCGACGATTGAACCTAATATCGGCGTCGTAGAACTGCCGGATATGCGCATGGACCGTTTGGTCGAGATGTACAAACCCAAAAAGGTCGTCAAGACTGCATTCAGATTCACCGATGTCGCCGGATTGGTCAGAGGATCATCTAGAGGTGAAGGATTGGGCAATCAGTTTCTTTCCTATATCCGCAATGTGGATGCGATTTGTCATGTGGTTCGCTGTTTTACCGATGATAATGTCATCCATGTCGATGGGTCGGTCGACCCTTTGCGCGATATTGAGACCATTGAACTTGAATTGATATTTGCGGATTTGGAAATGATTGAAAAGCGTCTGCCCAAAATTCAGAAGCGTTCGGAAATGAAGACGGATCAGGAAGCTGTGAGAGAGTATGAGATTCTCAACCGTTTACGTCAAGCGCTTGAAACTTCGCAACCGATCCGCACCGTCAGCTTGACTAAGGACGAAGATAAAATCATCCGAAATTTCAATTTTCTTACCGCGAAACCGATGCTTTACGTATGTAATATCGATGAATCGGAAATGGCTGATTATAGCGATAATTCAGTAGTGACCGCTATCACGGAAAAAGCGCTGAAGGAACACGCAAAAGTGACTGTGATCAGCGCGAAGATTGAACAGGAACTATCGGAATTATCGGACGAAGAACGATTGATATATCTCCATGAAATCGGCATGGAATCTTCAGGTTTGGATGATTTGATTCGCAAGAGTTATGACTTGCTCGGACTGAAGACATTTTTTACCGCAAGCGAAAAGGAAGTCCGTTCGTGGACATTCAAAAACGGAATGAAAGCCCCCGAGTGTGCAGGAATCATCCATTCCGATTTCGAAAAAGGTTTTATCCGGGCGGAAACCATCGCGTTTACGGATTTGATGGCGAGCGGCTCGGAACAAAAAGCGAAAGAACTCAAAAAGTACCGGCTTGAAGGCAAAGAGTATGTCGTTCAAGACGGAGACATCTTCCATTTTCGTTTCAACATATAGGTGATACAGATGCGACAAGATTGTTTTTCCCTGTCCTATATCTTGTATGATATTGCACTGTCGGATGCGAAGAAGCGTTATCGCGATCACACGTACGAATTTTCCGGGATGGTGCGTTTTTATCATATCCATGGTGCGCTTGTATGTCGGATCACTTCGAAGGAAGCGGACGCTTTGCGCATCCACCAAACCCACATTGAGCGGATTTTTGCGGATTATCTGGTTTTCGATGTGAACCGGCAGGTGTCTGAAGTCTTTTTCGATTGCCTCCATCGCCGTTCTTGGACGGTATCCACCGCCGAGTCGGTGACCGGGGGGTTGATTGCCTCCATGATTCTGGAGCAACCGGGCGCATCGCACATTTTCCATCAGGGACTGATCACCTACAGTGACCAAGCAAAAATCGATCTTCTGCATGTGGCTAAAGAAACGTTGGATAACTTTGGTGTCGTGAGTCCAGAAACCGCATTGGCGATGGCAGTCTCTTTGCAAAGGCTGACATCATCGGACATCACCATCGCATCCACCGGCTATGCCGGTCCCGAAGGGGGAGACGACACACACCCCGTGGGAACGATTTATCTTGGTATCGCCGTTGAAAACCATTCCTTTGTTATCCACAAGGTTTTTACAGGCACCCGCAATCAGATTCGGCTTCAAGCGAGTGCGCATGCACTTTTGTCTGTCATCCATTACTTAAGAAAGCGGTGAAAGCATGAAAGATTTTTTTACTGGCAAAAAAGGGACCATTTATTTATTATCGCTTGTGTATCTCTTCTCGATCGGTGTGGGATTGGCGGTATATCTCACGACCCGGAATCTCATATCCAGCCCGATTTGGCGGATGCTTATCGCAGATGTGGTCGCAACCCTCATCGTCTGGGGATTCGGCTTGATCATCAAGAACGCGAGTGCATATGATCCGTATTGGAGCGTCATTCCGCCGCTCATCATCACCGGATGGATCATCATTGAAGGCGTCGCTTTGAGTTTCGGTGCGATTTTGTTGATTCTTGCGGTTTTCTTTTGGGCGATTCGCCTGACGTACAACTGGGCTTTGAATTGGCGGGATTTTTCGCATCAGGACTGGCGATATACGATGATTCGCCAGAGCAAACCGGAACTCTGGTTCTGGTCGAACCTTTTCGGCATCAACATGATGCCGACCTTGATCGTGTTCTTGCAGATGGTGCCCGCATATTTCTTGCTTCAGGCCGAGTCGGGGTTTTCGCTATTGATGGTGATCGGATTTTTGATGTCGATTGCCGCAACCTCGATCCAGTACATCTCTGATCGGCAGATGTATGTCTTCCGTGAGGATCACAAAAATCAGAAGAAATGCATATCCATCGGATTATGGAAATACTCGAGGCATCCGAATTACTTTGGCGAGGTTTTGATGTGGTGGGGTGTCTGGGTCATGTATGCGGGAGCAGTGAGAATTGATTTTCTGATCATTGCGCCGATCATGATGACGGCCTTGTTTCTATTCATCAGTATTCCGATGATGGAAAAGAAGATCCTCATGTTCCGTCCGGAGTATCAGGAATATCGTGACAGCGTATCCATGCTTGTCCCGTTCTTCCCGAAAAAGCATCACGAAGAACCCTCAATGGGGGATTGAATGACATTGTTGGATTTGGGGCGCACATGAAACTGTGGAATCGTAATTTTTCTATTGTCACCATCGGATCGTTCATTTCTGCTTTTGGCAGCGCTGCGGCAGGGATCGCGTTTGGTATTCTCATTTACAAAGAGACCGGATCACCCCTGACATTGGCTTTATTCACGATTGCGAACATCATACCCCGAGTGGTGACCAACTTCATTGTCGGTCCGTTCGTCGACCGTCATTCACGAAAAAAAATCATCGTTACGATCGATTTTTTTTGTGCGTTCTTGTTTGCGATCATCAGCATCATTTTGTTTCAAGGTTATTTCAATGTTCTCGTATTCACTATCGTCGCAGCTGGATTTGGTGTAATCGATACTTTGTATCAAGTCGCTTTCATGAGCTTGTTTCCTGAAGTCATCTCTCCGGGGTTGCATTCTAAGGCGTATTCCATTTCAAGCTTGATATGGCCGATATCGGCAGCTGTCATGGCACCGGTCGCGGCGTACTTTATTGAGAATTTCGTGCATGGTGTCGCTTTGTTGATGGTGTTCAACGCCGTTACTTTTTTCATCACGGCATCGATTGAGTTGTTGATCAACGCCGAAGAGAAACTCAATCAGCAAATCGTTAAGGGACCGCAGTTCATTCAGGATCTGCGTGAAGCGGTCATCTACTATAAGAAAGAACGCGGCATATTGGGTATCGGGATTCTGTTTGCGGCATTTTCGTTTGTCTATGCGGCGGCAGATTTATTGCGTATGCCCTATTTTGTGCAAAGCGCGACCTATAATTTGCAACACTTTTCTTTCCTTGTGAGCGCATCCGCTGTGGGGCGGGTCGTCGGGGGAATCATTCACTACCTGTTCAAATATCCGACAGACAAGAAGTACCTGATTGCAGTGAGTGTGTATATCACGGTGGAAGTGATGAGTGCGACGATGTTGTATCTTCCCGTTTACGCACTCATGGTCGTTTCGAGTTTCATCGTCGGATTATTGTCCGTCACATCGTTCAATATCCGGATGAGCGCCACGCAAACCTATATTTCCGGGCCTATTCGAGGTAGGGTCAATGCGACTCAGCAACTGTTATGGAATTTCGGAGCAATCGTGGGCACATTGATCATTGGCTTGATGGCGGAATATTCCGGAATGGACTACCGGCTGATCATTCTTTTGGCAGCGGCCGTCAGTATGAGCGCGATTTTCCTCATTCCTGTTCGGATGAAAGACGAGTTTAAGCGCATTTATAACGTGGATGTGTAATTGATGTTCACTCGTCGGATTTTGTGGACAAAGCACGGATGGTGTGTTATAATGATTGAACGTGAGATTTCTCACGCCTTGCTGCGAAGCAGCCAGTAGACCATAAGGAGGGAATCAAATGAGAAAATACGAAATCATGTATATCATTCGCCCGAGCCTTGAAGCAGAAGCCCGCAAAGGACTTATCCTCGAGTTAAGCCAGATCTTGCTTGACCGCGGTGCAGAAGAACTTCAAGTCAACGAATGGGGCATGCGTGAGCTTGCCTACGAAATCGCAGATTTCAAAAAGGGGTATTATGTTGTCGTGCAAGTGAAGACGACAGCAGAAGCCACGACCGAACTTGATCGCGTCATGCGAATCAAAGAGGACATTCTTCGCCATATCGTCATTTCGCGCGAAGAAAAGTAAGGTTGAGGACAGAACAATGTTAAACAAAGTTGTATTGATTGGCAGGCTCGTTCGCGACCCCGAATTGCGTTATACGAACACAAATATTCCTGTTGTGTCATTTACGCTTGCGGTTAATCGGCCTTTTGTAAGCCAGAACCAAAATCAAGACAACAACGCCGATTTCATTAGTTGTACCGTATGGCGCAAACAAGCTGAGAATGTCAGCAAATACGTGAACAAAGGCAGTTTGGTCGCGGTTGAAGGTCGCTTGCAAAGTCGCGATTATATGGATGAGAAGAACAATGTGCGACGTTATGTCACAGAAGTGGTCTGTGATTCGGTCGTCTTCCTCGATCCCAAACCTCAAGGCCAAAGCGACAATTCCAGCAACACCTATGAAAAAGAAAAAAAGGATGATGTGACGCAACATATCGACATCATCGAAGACGATTTGCCATTTTAAGGTAAAGGAGGAATATCACAGATGTATAATAAACCGCAAGGTCAAAGCGCGCAGGGTTTTCGCGGCGGCCGTCGTAAAAATCGGAAGCGTTGCTATTTTACCGATAATAAAATTTCCTATATCGACTTCAAGGATTATGAACTTTTGAAGCGTTTCATCTCCGAAAGAGGTAAAATCCTTCCCCGAAGAGTGACGGGAACCAAGGCGTACTATCAAAAACATCTAGCCGTGGCGATCAAACGTGCCCGCTTCATGGCATTGTTGCCGTTTGTCAAGGAATAGGAAGACGTTGAGAATCAGATGAATACATCAACACGCTTGTTTCGGCCGTGTCCATGGCTGTTGGCAAGCGTGTTTTTTCTACCCGGGATGATAGTCGGGGAAGATCCTAAAAAAAGTATCGAGTATCGATGAAATGATTTTGGGGCTTGATTTTCATCGCGATTGTCGATAATATATTCGTGTATCAAGGGGGAGAATTTTATGGGACAACTATTTGACGTGACGCATATTTTGTATATCGTCATATCTTTATTGGTTACGGTGATGCTTTGGGTTATGGCGAAGCGTTGTATGAAGACGGAAAAACAAAAGAACCGGTTCTTCTTTATCTTTTCACTACTCACGTTTCTGTTGCATATCAGCATCATGTGGGTTGATTTTCTCGATGACGCCCAAGCGGGCGTTGCCGATAATATCTTGTTTCCGATTTATTTTTGCAATGTATCGATGTATCTCTTGTTCATTTTGTCTCTGGTTGAAAACAAGAAGACAAGACTGTTTCGCTTTTTTGCTATCCTCGGGGCGTATGGCGGTATCTTCGGTTCCTTGATTTCGCTTTTCTATCCGCAATACTATCTCGGAGCGGCAAGTATTTTCCAATGGGGCGTGTTCAAAAGCATGTTAAGTCATTCCACCATGTTGGTCGCGGCAGGTTGGTTGTTGATTGGGGGATATTTTTCCATAAACATCAGAAATGTGTTTTCCTATTTGCTTGGACTGCTTTTTTATGGTGCCATCGGCGTGTTCGTCAATTGGCTCTTCCGGATCAATGGATTGTACGATCCGAACGCGATGTATTTATCGCATCCGCCTTTAGCGGAAGCTCCCTTTTTGAACGCATACGTGATTTCGATTTTGATGTGCTTGGTAATGAGTATCGGCATTTGCATCTACCATCGAAGCCGTCATGCGAAAGCCGATACGCTGGATGATACGCCCATCGAACAACCCACAACGATCTCATCCATCCATCGATAAAGCTAAATCCCGATCACGTTTGACCCTTCTTGCGTCCAAATGGATACGGTCTATTTTGAGCGTTCGACCGAGAAGACTCCTTGAGTCTTTTTCTTCTTCACGCTTCGTGATGTGTTTTTTTGGGAATTATGGTATAATTGTTGTGATTTTCTTCAACGGGGAGTGTCTTGATGAACAAACGTCTGATGATCATCTACATCGTGACAAACATCATCCTTGTGATTGCTTCGGCTCTGGGGATTGTTTACCTATATTCAAATACCGAACTCGTATTTGCCATCTTGATGACGGTGTTGCTCGGTCTCTTGATGATTGCCTATAGCATCGCTTTTCTTTCAAATCGGAAAATTGTAGGGCGCATGGAACGGCTTCAAAGCAAGTTTCGCGAGAAGAATCTTTTGGAAAAAAGGTTGCTCAACAGCGAAGATATCGCCTTAAACAACCTGCCTGTAGGGATGATCATCTACGATGACGATTTTCGCATCATCTGGGCGAATTCGGTGGCGAAAGAGTATTTTTCGAATGTGTTGATTGATCGCTCGATCGGATTGGTACATGAAAATTTAGGCAAAATGATCGAAAAGCGTGAAGGAAAATTCATACTAAATATATACGGAAAAGAATATGAGATTATCCATTACCCCAAAAACAGGTCCATCTATCTTTTCGAGGTCAGCGAACGCGAGTTGATGAAGCGTCGGATTTTCGAAGACATACCGGTCATCGGCGTCATCAGTTTGGACAACTTTTCAGAGGCGACGCAAAACCTTGATTTCCAGGTCAAAACGAATCTGCAAGGAAAGTTTCTGGGGGCACTCGATTCTTGGTGTCACCAGTATCAAATGTACTTTGTCAATATCAGACCCGAAAAATCTGTGGTGGTCTTGACGCGCAAACAACTCAACATGATGATAGCCGAAGAATTCAAGATTTTGGATTCAATCAGCGACATTGCCAACCAAAACGATGTGCGTGTCACGCTGTCAATGGGTTTCGCTTGTTCCGACGAGCATCTTGAGCAGTTGGGCGAAATGGCTGAAGATGCCTTGAAACTCGCCCTTGGACGTGGTGGAGACCAAGTCGTTGTCGATATCATGAATCAGCCATTGCGCTTTTTCGGCGGAAAGAGCAACACCATTGAAAAACGCACCAAAATCACGGCAAAAATCAATTCCCGCGCGATTGGCGAGTATATCTCGCGTCACGAGAAAATTCTGATCATGCCGCATAAATCAACGGACATCGACGCGCTTGGCGCATCGATCGGCATTTTAGAAATGGCGCTTTCAGCCAACAAATGGGCGAGAATCGTCCTCGATTTCGACGCGATTGATCAGACGTGCCAAAAGGTCATCAATACTTTGAACCGAGAATACGTCAAATTGCTCGAGTATTTCATCGATACGGATGATGCCTATGACACGATCACGGAATCGACATTGCTCTTTGTGATGGATCATCACAGCCCCACCCAATCGAACATGCCGAAACTGCTTGAAGAAACGAAAAACATCATCGTCATCGACCATCATCGCAGATTGGACAACAATCTGACGGATGTCTTGCTCACATACTTGGAACCCTATGCCTCTTCATCGGTCGAGTTGGTGATTGAGTTGGTGGAGCTATATCACAACGAGGTGAAAATCAATCCCTTTGAGGCCACAATCATGTTGGCGGGGATGATGATTGACACCAACAATTTTACGTATCGAACCGG